>JAYVAI010000170.1:0-4492 GCA_043751075.1 Cyclobacteriaceae bacterium
GGACAGTGTGGTGTATGTGTTGGCCACGTATGAAATTGACAGCATACAAACTTTGATGCTGCCGGCCTTTGTGGTGCTGCCCAACGATTGCACGGTGTATGAAAGCAACATTGACACGGTTTTTTTTAAACATCTTGTAAGCCATGTGCCCGATTCTGTTTCTGCCGAACAACTTCCCTTGAAAACAAACACGGAGTATAGCCCCGTGAACTGGCTTTTCAATTATCCCGTGCTGGCCATTGTTGTTGGTGTGCTTGTGCTTGTTTTTATTTTAGGGTGGGTGCTGTTTGGAAAGAAAATTAAAAGACATTTTACGTTGAAGCGTCTTACAAAAAAGCATCAGGAATTTATCAACGCGTTTGATACGGCCACGGAACGGATGAAAGGCGCATTCTCACCGGAATCGGCCGAGCGGTTGGTGTTGATTTGGAAAAAATACATGGAAGAACTTGTTACCAAGCCTTACACAAAATCCACCACACGCGAGTTGAAAGAAATTGAAAAAAATGAAAGCCTTGTGAGTGCGTTGTATATTATTGACCGTTCTATCTATGGCCGCATCGCACCGGATTCGCTTGACTCCTTCACGAACTTAAAAGAATTTTCGCAAATGCAATTCAATAAAAAATTGGAGGAACTGAAGCATGGATGAGGCATTGGACCCGTGGTATTCGCTGAACTGGTTTTTTCCCGGCACGCTCAATTCATTTACGTGGGAAAATAGCTTGTATTTGTATGCGCTGCTGCTAGTGCCCGTGTTGTTTGTGGTGCGCTGGGGCATACGCTATTTCCTTAATCAAAAACTTCCCATCGCATTGTTAAAAAGTGATTTGAAAAGTTCGCCTGTCACCTGGTTGCGTTTGCTTCCCGAAGTGCTCATTTCATTAGTGCTATGTTTATTGCTGATAGCCCTGGCAAGGCCGCAGCGCACCAACGAGAAAGTGGAACAATGGACGGAAGGTATTGACATCATGCTCGCCATTGACATCAGTCAATCCATGCAGATAGAAGATTTTGAACCCAACCGCTTGATGGCAGCCAAAGAAGTGGCGCGCGATTTTATCAAAGGCCGGCTGCAAGACCGCATTGGCATTGTGGTGTTTTCGGGAGACGCATTTTCGCTCGCACCATTGACCACCGACTACCGGCTGCTAAACTCCTACATAGACGAAATCAGTTTTGAAATGATCGAGTCGCGCGGCACGGCCATAGGCTCTGCGTTGGCGGTGGTCACCAACCGCATGCAAGAGTCGAAATCAAAATCGAAAGTTTGTATTTTGTTAAGTGATGGCGACAACACCGCGGGCAATATTGACCCGATCACATCAGCCGAACTGGCAGCTGCCTACGACATAAAAATCTACAGCATCATTGTAGGCAAAGAGGGGCTGGTGCCTTTTGGAAAAGATTATTTCGGTCGGCCCAATATGGTGGAGAACACCATTGATGAAAGCACCATGCGCAACATTGCAAAGATTGGCGCAGGCGAATTTTTTAGGGTGACCGACAACGAAGCATTAAAAAATGTTTTCAGTCGCATTGACAAATACGAGAAAGCGGAGATACAAGAGACGCGCTTCAAAGACACTTCTGACTATTATTTCATTTACCTAACCTGGGCGGTGGTGTTCTTTTTACTGTGGATGTTGTTGAAGTCAACGTTTCTTTCCAATGCGTTGCAGGATTGAGGTGGTGATATTATAAGTAGGCAGTAAGCAGTCTGTGCACAGTATCGTCAATTGGTGTGACCGCATTCGCCATGCGATTGTTCGCATCTGAACATCCCGATTCAATCAATCTCTTTAATTACTGGAAAAATCATTGTTTTTGATTTGGCACAATTATTAATACTACATTTAGGAATTAATTAAATGCAGATTGCCACTAAGGCACTAAGACACGAAGGGATGGTGATTCACCTTTGCGACTTCGCGTCCCAGTTTTGCAGCAATTATCTCTATGAAAAAATATCAGTTAGGTGAATTTGAAGAAGTGGTCATCCTCACCGTGGGCATTTTGTACAAAGATGCTTATGGGGTATCGATCAAAAAGGAAATTGAATCACGCTTAAAGAGAGGAGTGAGCGTAGGTGCATTGCAAACTGCCTTGAAAAGATTGGAAGACAAAGGCTACCTCAAATCGTTTGATGGTGAAGCCACAGAAGAACGGGCGGGCCGACCTAAAAAATATTTTCAAATTACGGCTTTAGGAAAAAAGGCGATGGAGCACTCAAAGAGTACGCGCGATGAACTGTGGAGCGCGATACCGAAGGTGGCGTGGGAGTTGAAGATATCCGAAGCTTAAAAAAGAGTAGGCAGTAGGCAGGGCGCAGTAGGCAGAATGTGCATGCTGCTTACTATAAAAGAAATGCGTTTTGAAAACAAACAGAAAAAATCCACCCAATCTCTTTCTGAAATTCTTCCGCTGGTTCTGCCACCCGAAGTTGAGAGATAGTATTGAGGGCGATTTGATAGAGTTGTATGAGGAGCGGGTGAGAGATTTAGGAAAACGAAAAGCGGATATAAAATTTATCGGTGATGTGTTGTTGCTTTTTAGGCCGGGCATTATCAAACCCACAGAAGGATATCAAACTTTAAACAACTACGGTATGTACAAAAGTTATTTTAAAATCGGATGGAGAAATCTGATAAAGAATAAAAACTATTCTTTCATAAGCATCATAGGATTATCGGTAAGTATTGCCTTGGGTATGCTCATTTTTCACTACTCCATTTATGAATTGAGGTTCGATCGTTTCTTCACCAAGGCTGACCAGATTTATCGGATAACATCAACTACCTACGAGAACAATCGTAAAGTAAATGAAAGTGCAGAGGCTCCTCATTCCATTGCATCAGCATTAAAAGATAAACTGCCGGAAATTGTCCAATCAGCGCGCTTAATTTCCACCAGATATTGGTTTGACTGTACACTTAAATACGGTGAGTCTTTGTTTAACGAGCGTAATTTATATTATGCCGATCCTGCTCTCTTGTCCATTTTCTCCTTCGATTGGAAGGAGGGCAATTCTTCTGCACTTAACAAACCCTTTTCTGCAGTGTTATCAGCTTCCGTTGCCAACCGGTATTTCGGCACTGACGATCCGTTGGGAAAGATTTTGCACCTAAAAGGGAGTTTCGAAGAAAATGATTACACAGTCACGGGTGTTATTGGCGACTTGCCCTCCGATACCCACCTCGATTTTACAATTTTACTTTCCAGTAGTTCACTTGAGGGCAACATCTATTTCAAGAACTACACCACCTATACTTACATAGAAGTTCCTTCGACTATAAAACAGGAAAGGGTACAGGCAAAAATTCTCGAATTCATTTCCAACCATGTGCCTGAACTGAATAACGACAAAACACAGGTTCAATTAAATGCGCAACCAGCTACGGATATTCACCTTCATTCCTCTTTGAATGATGAGATAAAGCCAGGGGGCAATGCGATGACCATTTATTTTCTCATGCTTGTAGCCGGACTAATTCTATTTATAGCGTGGATAAATCATATCAATTTAGTAACCGCCAGGTCTGCCGTGCGGATACGCGAGGCAGGTATAAGAAAGGTCACAGGGGCGAGTCGGGGTCAGCTTATATCTCAATTATTAGTCGAGTCGTTCATCATTAATGGATTAAGCGTTTTACTAGCGGTTTTGCTCATGTTCATTTTTGAAAGCCCATTTTACCAGATGACTGGGCTATCCCATTCCCTCAATGAGCTAACAATCGTTGAACATTTATTATTTGGCTTTTTTATTCTTTTGCTTCTCTTCACAGGAATAATCGTTGCTGGTTGGTACCAGGCATGGACAATCTCCACTTTCAGTCCTGCCTTAGTAATGAAGGGCAAGATCACAGACAGCCCACAAGGATTTTCGTTGCGAAAGGTGCTCATTGTTTTTCAGTTTACATGCGCTATTGGCTTGACAACCGCTGTGCTTGTCTTCAATAAACAATTCCGGTTCTTACAAAGCCAGAATCTTGGCATTGATATTCAGCGAACCCTTATCATCAAAGCACCCACTTTGATTGAATCAACCTATGCCAGTCAGCTTTCCAATTTCAAAACCTATCTACAAGCTCAATCCATCATTACCTCGGTGACAAATTCGAGTGCTATTCCAGGTGAAGATATTGGCTGGACTGGGGAAGTTCATAGGGATGGCGGCAACGATTCGCCCAAATGGAATTTCGTAATAAATATTGTTGATGTTGATTTTATTGAATCCTATCATCTGAAACTTATCTCAGGGCGAAATTTTGTCGTGACTGATTATCCTTCTGGTCACTTCGGAGACAAAATAGAGCCAGTTATATTAAATCTAAAAGGGTTGAAGTCGTTAGGGTATAGCAAAGCAGAAGAAGCTATTGATACTTTTATTTTTTGGGGAGAGAATCGATGCCGCATAGTGGGAGTAATTGACGACTTTCATCAGCAATCACTAAAGGATGCCATATCACCCCTTCTCTTTTCTGCCGGTGGA
>JAYVAI010000171.1:0-12280 GCA_043751075.1 Cyclobacteriaceae bacterium
ACTTTTCTCTACCGCATCGGATTATATGACCTTTAGCCAAATGCTGATGAATGATGGAAAGTGGAACGGCAAACAATTTTTAAGCAGGAAGACGATTGAACTGATGACCTACAATCACGCTGGCAAATTGTTTGACCGACCGGGTGAAGGGTTTGGGTTGGGTTTTGCCGTGCTGATGGATGTGGCCGAAAGCAAATTGCTGGGGTCGAGTGGAATTTACTATTGGGCCGGGGCTTTCAACACGCATTTCTTTATTGACCCAAAAGAAAAATTGATTTCTATTTTCATGACACAGGAAGCGCCCTTCACCAATTTTTATCATGTCAAAATGAGGCAGATGGTTTATCAGGCGGTGGTGGATTAAATTAAAAGGGAATCGCGGCTGACCTCCTTCTTAGAACTTCCTGCTCACCTCATGTTTGTACATTCTGCGTAAGATCAGTTCTTAAGAGTGATTTTCTGATGGATATCCAATAAAACTTAGAAGCACATAAATTCTTTCTTACTTTTACTTATTGATTAAAAGGGAACAAATGGAAACAATTATTGTAAAGGCAAAATCTAAAAGGATAGCTGAGGAGGTAGTGAAAAAATTAAGAAAGATCCAAGGATTGAAAGTAGAGACTTCACAAACGTGGATTGAGTTGGACAATTCCTTGCCCAATTTGCAAATCAGTGATGAAGAAATCATGAAAGAAGTAAGGGCGGTGAGGTATGGCAAAGAAGCATAGATTAAAAATTATCTTAGACTGCAATTGGTATATCAGTGCTTCAATCAATCGAAAATCCAGAAGGACCGTTTTTGGTCTCATCAATAATCCAACCTTATCTGTTATTTACTCGGATGAACTTCTGCGGGAGTATGATAATGTAATCTCAAGGGTTAAATTCCAGAAAATCATTTCGAAGTCTCAATCCAATCGCTTTATCCGATTCATAAAGCCAAGGTTGCAAAAGATAATTATCCTAATCAACGTGGATATTAGTCGAGATAAAAAAGATAGTTACCTACTGTCCATGTCCCAAGCATCGCAAGCCAATTATCTCGTAACAGGAGATGAAGACCTTCTTGTGCTTAAAGAATTTGGCAAAACGAAAATTGTTAAAATGAGGGAGTTCTTAGAAATGACTTCACTATAACAACCGCGATTTAAGATGCACCGAGGCAACGTTCTTACTGCCCTTTCATCCCTACGCTCCCGTAAACAACTTCGCAATATCATTGTAAAACACAAACACCATCAGCACAAGCAATATGGCCATGCCTACTTTCATAGCGTTCTCAAAAAATTTCTCAGAAGGTTCGCGGCCACTGATCATTTCATACAGCAGGAACACCACATAGCCGCCATCAAGCGCGGGGATGGGAAGTAAATTCATAAAGGCAAGCACCATAGATAATAGGCCTGTCATGCGCCAGAAGCGTTCCCAGTCCCAAACTCCACCATACATTTTGGCCATGCCGATGGGGCCCGATAGAGATTTCTGAACAGAAAGCTGACCTGTAAAAAGTTTGCGGAATGCTTTTAGCTGAACCCCGATCACCCCAAAAGCGCGCGGTGGCCCTAACGCCAAAGATTCGCCGAAGCTGTAATTGATCACCGCCAATTCTTTGATGTCTATCTGCTTGTTTGAAAAACCGATCCAATCATGGCCTTTGAAGCTGGCATTGAATGCAACGATATCAATTCCCCTTTGAACTTTAAATGAAATCGAGTCAGACTTATTGCCCTTCACGAGTTTGGAAACCTCATCATAGTATTTCACCGGTTGGCCATTTACCTCGATGAAGCGGTCATCTTTTTTTAAGCCTACTGTGGCGGCAATGGTTTTTTTCTCCACACTGTCTTTGTACAAATACTTTTCAGTAATCTCATTCACCACGGATTCCATGCGCGGGGCCACAAAGTTTGCCACCGCCTCTTTCGAATCGAACTTTTCAATGAAATCTCCGGGTATGGAGATTTTTATTTCCTGTCCGCCTCTCAACACCGTGTAGTAGGAATCTTCTGAGAGTAAAGCATCAGGTTTGGATACGTCAAAAAAATCTTCAAAAGGAGTGCCGTTTATAGCAATAAATTGATCTCCAGTTTTTAATCCTATTTGTTCTGCCAGTTCGCGTGCGTCAATGCCACCGTGAGTGTTGACATATTTATTGGGTATGTAAGCATCGCCCAAGAAATAGACCAGCCCAATAAAAATGATCACGCCCACAACAACGTTCACGATAATGCCACCGAGCATCACAATCAATCGCTGCCAGGCGGGCTTGGAGCGAAACTCCCAATCTTGTGGTGGCAATTTCATCTGCTCTTTGTCCATGCTCTCGTCCACCATGCCGGCAATTTTTACATAGCCGCCAAGCGGAAACCATCCAATGCCATATTCGGTGTCGCCCTTTTTATATTTCAACAAAGAAAAATTGAGCACGTTGGCCATGGGGAAGAGAAAATCGAAAAACAGGTAGAATTTCTCTACGCGTATGTTGAACATGCGGGCGGTGATGAAGTGGCCCCACTCGTGCACTGCAATCAAAATAGAGAGGCTCAGCAATAGCTGGGCTGTCATGATCATTCCTTCCATAGACTAAAATTGAAAATTCGTTGAGTTTAACAATTACACAGTCCAACCGCCTCAAATGAGAGCGCAAGATTACGAAAAGTTTCGGTAGAGCCGATAGAGGCACCCCTAAAAATGGGACTCGGCAGTTTTGTAGTCGCTATTTCGGGCAGGAAGCCCATTTTCTACCCTTCTTGTGCTAGTAGCTGAACCCTGCTCCATACAAGATTGAGATTATTTTTTAGTCCACATAGGTTTCTTGAATAGTTGTCTTAATATTCATGATAAGGATGGGTCTTTTTCATTTCGCTACCGATTGTCGGGTCTAAATTGACCAACACCATTTGATATTGCCTTAATTCCATTCTTCCAGATTTTCGTCTGCAAAAATGTCCGCCATCAATAGCTTGTCGTCTCCGTTTTCATGCATTTTTTTAAACGCCTTGTCCCAACCTTTCCTTGGCAAACTTGTCGGTTTTAGAATGATATAATCCTTCTCAAGGATGAGTTCGACAGCATCCTTGATATTATATTTTTCAAGCAATGATTTCCCAAGTCGTATTCCTTTGGAGTTACCAATTGGTATTACAGATAGGTTCATAGTGCTTTTATTAATGTAATTACAAAGTAGCTACATACATTTCGCTTTTCCAATTGCCTTTCGAATTTAAAGAAGGGAAGTCTTTCGAGAAGTTGATTCATTTTCCGTCACTCGGTGTTTTGCAGAGTCACGCAAAGTTAAATGCAAAGTATAGATGGAGCCGATTTTGAATTTCTCTGCGAACCCCAGCCTACCGGCAGGCAGGTCTGCGTCTCTGCGTTTAAATTTTTACCGCAGGGTTTCAATACCTATTCAAAAATTCCATTGCTTTAATTCTTGTTTCCGTATCTGTGCTCACATAATCTTCCAGGGTTGGGCTTGCGATATAATCCATTTTCTCCAAACATCGTTGCACCACTTCGCTCATTTCCAAAAAGCCGATGCGGTCTTTCAAAAATTCGGCCACGGCCACTTCGTTTGCCGCATTGAGCACACAAGGCATGTTGCCTCCACGGGCCAATGCTTCGAAGGCGAGCGCAAGATTTCGAAAGGTTTCGGTATCGGGTTTTTCAAATGTAAGAGATGGAAAATTTGCAAAGTCAAACCGGGGAAAGTCGCTTTTCAACCTTTGCGGAAATGACATGGCAAATTGTATGGGCAAACGCATGTCGGGCAGGCCGAGTTGTGCTTTCATGGAGCCATCCTGAAATTGAACCAAGGAGTGCACGATAGATTGAGGATGCACCACCACTTCCACTTGGTCGGGCTTCAATCCAAAGAGCCACTTTGCTTCAATCACTTCAAGCCCTTTGTTCATCAAAGTGGCCGAGTCGATGGTTACTTTGGCACCCATCGTCCAGTTGGGATGTTTGAGTGCTTGGGCTTTTGTTACATGAGCCAGCTCGTTTCTTTTTTTTCCCCGAAAGGGCCCACCCGAAGCAGTGAGTATAATTTTTTCGATGGGATTGTGAAACTCCCCGGCAAGGCATTGAAAGATGGCTGAGTGTTCGGAGTCAATCGGACAAATGTTCACTCCTTTTTGCAGGGCAAGTTGCGTAACTAATTCGCCCGCCACTACCAATGTTTCTTTGTTGGCAAGGGCAATATTTTTTCCGGCTTCAATGGCTTTCAGTGTGGGCTTCAGTCCGGCAAACCCCACCAGTGCGGTGATCACCAAATCAAGGGTATCCATTTGCACCACCGAAGCGAGTGCATTTTCCCCGGCAAAAACTTTTATATCTAATGGCAAGAGGGCAGCCTTCACTTTTTGATAGTGATGCTCATTGACAATGACTACTGCATTGGGTTTAAATTTCTTTGCCTGCTCGATCAATAGGTCGGCATTGTTTTGAGCGGTGAGCACCTCCACTTGAAATGAATCGGGATGTGCAGCTACTACTTCAAGTGCTTGTGTGCCTATGGAGCCGGTGGAGCCGAGTATGGCGATGGATTTCAAAATTCAGATTTGATTGTTATCCTAAATAAATAGGCGTGTTATAGTTCAGAACGAAATCAATTGTTGAGTTTATTTAATATAACTGATGTTACGCATGAATCATATTTCATCGTATTTTCCTAGTGAAATTTTCGTGCCTGGCCGGTAGGCAGGTCTTTGTGGCTCGTGATTAAAAGTTTGACCACAAAGAACACGAAGGGGTTTACACGAAGGTCACAGAGTGCCATTTATTTTTCTTTGTGCTCTTTGTGCGCAGTTTCTTTGTGGTCTCTGTGGTTCCTCTTTGCGAGAGTCCTCGTTTAATCGGGGCACGAAATGCGTAAAATCAGTTATTGTAAATAATGAATAATTTTAAATTAGGTAACAATTTATCACTAACACCTACAAGGTTTTTTTTATGTCCTTTTCGATGTCGGCACGGTTTTCACCACGTGCATACGACCCAAAGACCGCCACTTTCAATGGCTTGATAGGCCGAAGGTGCTCCAATAATATTTTTTTTTGCTCTTGGTTAATCATACAGCAAATTTAACTAAATCTTCCGCAATCTTCCTGTCGTTGCCCAGCCTGGGCACTTTGTTCTGCCCGCCTAATTTGCCTTGCGTTTTCATGTAGTCTATAAACGCATTTTTTTTAAGCGATGTAACAATCAGTGTGCGCAAAATATTCCCGGCTATCAAATCATCATAATAAACATTCAACGCGCGCAGTTGGTTATCCAATTCCAACGCAAAAGCATTTAAATCTTTTGGCGGCTCTGCAAACTCAATGAGCCACTCGTGGTGTGGCATTCCTTCTGCAGGTGCCACATTGGGGGCCACCGTAAATTCCACCAACTCTGTTTCCGAAAATTTTTGCATCGTAAACTTCATCGCCTTCTCCACCTCTTCGCCAATCACATGCTCACCAAAAGCTGAAATAAAATGTTTGATCCTTCCGCTAACTACAATACGGTATGGATTTTTGGAAACGAACTTTATAGTATCGCCAATGGAATAGCCCCAGAGCCCTGCGTTGCTGTTGATGATCACCGCATAATTTTTTCCAAGCTCCACTTCTTCAATAGAAAACCTGCGGGCATTTTCAGTAAAGTATTCCTCGGTGGGGATGAACTCAAAAAATATTCCTGAGTTTAATAGTAAGAGCAATCCTTCGGCATGTTGCGAATCCTGATAGGCGATAAACCCTTCTGAAGCCGGGTAGGTTTCGATGGAATCAATTGTCTTTCCAATTGTTTCAAACAGTTTGGCGCGATAGGGTTCGAAGTTAACACCGCCATATACAAACATGGAAAAGTTGGGGAACACATCTTTCACTTTTTTGCCAGTGCGGGCAACGATGCGATCAAAATACATTTGCGCCCACGGAGGTATGCCCGATATCAGCGTCATGTTGGCATGGAGGGTTTCATCCACAATGGTATCCAACTTTGTCTCCCAATCGTCAATGCAATTGGTGGCATAGCTTGGCTTTTGGTTGGTGCGCAAATAACCGGGCACGTGATGGTTCACAATTCCTGACAGCCGTCCGGTTTTTATCCCTGCTTTTTCATCCAGTTCAGGACTGCCCGAAAGAAAAATCAAACCCCCATCCAAAAAGGAAGCGTTTCCGGTTTCGTGCACATAACTAAGCAAGGCATTGCGCGCGCTGTTGATGTGGTTGGGAACAGAATCTTTGGTGATGGGAATATATTTGGTGCCCGATGTGGTGCCCGATGTTTTGGCAAAAAAGGCAGGCTTGCCTTTCCACAATATGTCGGGCTCGCCATGCAACACTTTTTCTATGTAGGGCTTCAACGCTTCATAGTCGCGAATGGGCACTTGCTTTTTGAAATCTTCATGTGTGCGGATGGATTCAAACCCATGATCTTTTCCGAAAAGGGTATTTTTTCCAACCTTGATCAGGTGGTCGAAAACGTTGTTTTGAAATTGTACCGGTCTATGCGACCATTCGTTGGTTTGTTTGGCAATGTATGCTGCAAATGGTTTTGCGAGCGTTGAACGGATACCCATAGCATGCAAAAGTAAGGGTATCTGGTCGTGGCTGCAAACGATGGACACCTCCAAGGAAAATCCAATAAAGATATGTGCTAACAGCAACTCCCCGCAAATTTAGAACTTGACAAAGCAGGACTATTCTCCATTCAAATTACTCGCCTGCACTTTATAAGATGTGTGGTGTTGAACGGTCAACCCGTGCACCGATTTGTTTACAAGACTTATGGATTTAATATTTGATTGTCGGGCACGATCATTTTCAGAGAAGCAGGTATCAATGAAATCTCAAAATCGGCCACCGCTTTCATGGCTTCACCATCAATGTGGTAAGGCATTGGCTTTGGGAAATGGATGCTCAATTTTTTTGCCTGCATGATCTCGACAAAAGAAGATTTGTCAATTTTTTGCGTAAACATTTTTATGGCAAAGCCGATGGATTGCCAGAGCGGTACTTTTTTTATGAAGCACACATCCATCCATTGATCGCAAACGGAAGCATACGGAGCTATGGTTGCGTTATTGCCAAACTGCGATGAATTGGCGATGGCAAGTATAAATGCGGTACGTTCAAAAATTTTATCGTCAGCGTTTATCGTTAGCTCAAATTCATTGAAGTTGAAAAATTCTTTCAGCGTTAATTTTATATAACCCAACAGTCCGCGTTTTCCGTTTTCGCCAAACAGGCCGGCCACATGGCCATCGAAACCAATGCCCGATACATTCACGGAAAGCCTGTCGTTGACCATCAGCGTGTCCATCCGGATTGTCTTGTTTGATTTCAGCAACTCCAATGATTTCTTCACGCCCATTGGAATGCGCAAGTGCCGGGCCAACCCGTTGCCAGAACCTTTGGGAACAATGCCCATCGTAACCGATGAATGTATCAGGCCCTGGGCAACTTCGTTCACGGTGCCATCGCCACCCACGGCAAATACTTTGCTGAAGCCAAGTGCCACTGCCTTTTTTGCCAGCTCCGTGGCGTGGCCGCGATCTTGTGTAAACTCAATGGAACACTCAAGGTTCAGTGAAGTGCACTGTGAAACGATCAGGCCTTCCAGCTCAGGACGGAAACCCGTGCCCGAATACTTATTGATAATAAAGAATACCTTGTTATTTTCGATCATGAATAGTGGATCGCAAAGGTAATTGTCTTTCTATGGAATTTAAGAAGCGGAAAATAAAATTTAAGGCTTGGGACAAGGAGCATCGCTTGGTAATGCGCCTGAACAGCATTGATTGCAATAAAGGTGAACTTGAAAAAAAGGATCACGTGTTGCTTCAGTTTACAGGACTCTACGATAAAGAAGGCGATGAAATTTATGAAATGGATGTGCTGCTTATAGCGTTGGAAAAGCAGGTTGTATTTTGGAACGACAGCAAAAACGGATGGTATTACTCTCCCCTTTCAAACACCGATACGCAGGTGCCTTTGCTTCATGGCGAGGCTGCCAGGATGAAACGCTTCTGCAGTTATTTTGAGTTGCAGATCAAGTAGTGAAATCACTTCACAACTTTGCTCTGGATGTAGCTCACTGCCTGGCCGATGGTTTGCATTTTTTCGGCATCGTCATCGGGGATTTTTATATCAAAGGTTTGTTCAAACTCCATCACCAACTCGGCATAGTCCAACGAATCGATGCCAAGATCCCTGACAAAGCTTGCATCGGGTGTGATCTCCGATTCGGGGATGCCTAATTTATCAATAAGGATTGCGTTTACTCTTTTTTGAACGTCCTGCATAGCGGGTTTAGAATTGGCCAAATCTAAGAATCTTTCTTTGATATATTATTGATTTACTTGTATCGCAGGATTTCTAACGCCAAATTGTGCAATCGGTATTTTGGTAATGAGTTAATTGCGTTCGAAATCATCTTTTAATTTCGGCCATTAATTCATTGATTAAATTATTTCCATCGCTTGGTTTCGGGGCAGGATTGCTGATTATTTTTCCTTGCTTGTTCACAATAACATATCGTGGTATTCCTGTCCAATTGATGATTTCTTTCATTTCATCAAGGAGTTTCTTGTTTGGGATAATATGGTATCCACTTAAATCCTTCAGATAAATTGTGTTTTTCCATACTCTCTCCTGCTCCATCTTATCCAAGGAGACAAATAAAATTTCAAAGTCCGAGTGTTCAATCTGTAGTTTTTTTAACTCGGCATAATTATTCTCAAACGCCTCAATACAAGGCCCACACCAGCTGGCCCAAAGGTCGATCAAAACAATTTTCCCTTTAAAATTTCCCATCAAAACGTTAAACGAATCAATATTTTCAAAATCCTGAAGTAAGACGATGTTATTGTTTGTATAGTCAACCGAATTCGTTATTGACTTTTCCATCTCCAATGCTTTGGGTGCAATTACTTTTAGATATCCCGAACTAGGAAAATCATTTCTGAGGGTATAAAAGTAGTCCATTAATATAGGTGTCTGATTACCTGTGCCCTGAAACCATAGTAAAAAAGTATAGGTAAGAAATGTTTCCTTTTCCTTGGGATCGAGATACTTATTGGCATTTATAAACCCTATTTGCAAATGATTGGATTTTTGTTTGCTACTGTCATAGTTCTCTTTCAGAAAAAAGGTTTTATAAAGCATTATGTAGTCGTAAATAAAATAGCTGTACCAAAATGAAAACCTGGCTGTGGTTGACCTGTTTTCGAAACTGTACAAGAACTCCCAAAAGGGTTTGGCGGTGGCAATGAGATTACTGTCCATGGAATGATTATTATATAAGTCATCATAGAATCTGATTTCCAATGCGGCTGCGCCAACTACCAAGTAGTAGTAATGGATGTCCAGTTTAACCATTTCAACAAAGGTCTTTGATAATGCTTTTGGAGATGAAGTCACTATTTTTTTTAATTTAGTTAGCTCATTATTCTCAAGCCATTTTAACGAATCAATAAATAGGCGCGGATCATATTCTTTGCTCAGGTTCGTTGCGGCTTTTGGGTTCATACCAATTCCATGAGGAAATCCCAACCTATTCAAGCTATTTAGAAAACTGTTTTCATCTTTCAGGCTTCCTTCAAAGCTGATTTTATAGTCATCATCAATTCTTGCGACAAGGTTTTTATTGGGCTCGATATAGAGATTAAAACTTTTGGGGAGTTTCTTCCTGTTGATTGAAAATGAAATTAACCCTGGTTTTTCTATCGGTAGTTTTAAAGCAACAATACCGTTTTGATCAGGCCGTACTACAACGTGATGATAGTTACAAAATTCGCCATTGCTTAATGGTAAATTAATATAAAACGGTAGCTCAATTTCCGAAATGTCACTAAACTCCAATCTTATGTTAGATTGACTAAACGAGGAGAAATAAGCTAAGAGCAAAAAAATTTTAGAAACAAGAAAAATTTTCATCTTAAAGGTCCATTAAATTTTTCAATTTTTAATTGATCCCAACCGTTACGCACAAGCGGGTATGAATTCACAAACCAACAGATCAATGACAATAAATATAGCAAACTCAGTTGTCAATACAAACCGTTTGAAATATCCAGTTAGGTGAGGCTGTAATCTAAAAAAGGAGTTTGTCAAGATTCTCTTTACGGCTCTTTGCGGCTCTTCGCGATCTCTGCGGTTTAGTTCTGCTGGATCAAAACCTTAGCAGGAATTCCGTTCCCTCGCCAAGCTTCGACTTAACGGTGATATTGCCTTCGTGCTGCCTCATGATCTGCTTGGAAAGACTGAGCCCAATACCAGAGCCCGTTTTTTTTGTGGAGAAGAAAGGGATAAAAATCTTTTCGAGCGCCTCTACATCAATGCCTGCGCCATTGTCTTTCACCGAAATGACCACGTTTTCTTTTTCCCCTTGATAAGCACGCAATTCAATCAGCTTGTGGGGCTGGTCTTCAAAGGATTGAATCGCATTTTTGATCAGGTTGATAAGCACCTGTTCAATCATGGTTTTATCCGCCAGCAAGATCAGGTTGGTTGGGCTCACGGCTAGCGAAATGACAATGGCGTGATCGGCCAATTCTTTTTTATGAAGCATGGCCATCTCGTCAAGCAATTCCTTCACTGGCACTTGGGCCAGTTTTGGTTTGGGTATGTGGGTAAGGTTTCTGAATTCTTTCACAAAGCGGATCAGCCCTTCACTTCGCTTGCTGATGGTTTGCAGGGAGAGGTACATGTCCTCCAACTCTTCCTTCTTCAAAGGCAATTCAGATTGGTGGTCGATCCTCTTTTTTAAATCGTCTTCCACAATGCCGGCCAGCGAAGATATGGGCGTGACCGAGTTCATGATTTCGTGAGTTAGCACACGCACCAAGTTTTGCCATGCTTCCATTTCTTTCTCATCCAGTTCGCTTTGGATGTTGCTCATGGAAACGAGTTTCATCACCTCATCGCGCAGGGTAAGCTCTATAACATAAACAGATAGCTGGAGCGACTCATCGCCAAACTTGATGCGCACCAATTCGCGGCCTCCCGTTTTCAGCTTCAAAAAAGTTTCCATCAACGGTTGGCTTACTTCGCTGATGTCGCCCAGTGTGTCGGCTTTGGTTATGCGCAGCAGGCGTTTGGCAGCACTGTTTATGGTTTGGATAGAGCCATCATTTTTAAAGGTGAGCAGGCCAATGGCCGCATGTTGCACTATGTTTTTGAAAAATTGATACTCAGCATTATTTTCTTTTCTGGAAACCTTGAGTTTGGCTATTGCCTCATTTAATTCGCTATAAAGTTTTTGAACGCTGGGGTCGCTGCTGTCGGTTTTAAAACTTTGCGAGAGGTCATCGAAGCGGATGGGATCCAGAAAGGGAGCAATGGGTGTGTTGGAAGTTTCTACCACATGAAGAAGTTTGGCTATTTGAAAAACAAGGGCACCCAACAGTGCTAAAATCAACAGGTAATTCCGGTCGTTGCCGGAAACCATAAACGCAAACACGACCATGGTAGCCACGAGAATGGCAACCCGTGTTACGAAGGGTGAGCGCCAATTAAAGTCGAAATGCTTTTTCAAGGGAAGGAAAGATAGCAGAATTTGATCACTTAGTCAGGAACGGATTTTAACGGGTGGGGTTTTGAGGGAGAATGTTAGAAGATAAAATTTAGTTTTTGATATTAAGGCAAAGAGAAAAAAAACTCATGGACAAATCCGAATTTTAGATTTTGAGGTGAACAACCGTTTTGGTGTTTGGGACTAAAGTCCCTGTTGTAACATAGATTTTTTGATAACACGCGGCTACGACAATAGGTGTAAATTTGAGAAAATATAAAATAGTTGTATGCGAAAACTTAAAGACACGAAAAAACTTTTGCTATTGGCCATTCTGTTATTTTCTCTTTTAGCAAAGGGTCAAACAGTAACCACAACACCCACTTTTCCACGGGCCGACCAACCCGTTACCATCACCGTGGATGTCAGTGGCACAAGTTTGGACAAATTAGCGTGGGACAATACCACCAATCCCGTTTATATCTGGACCTGGATAAATAACACTGGCACGGCCGATGCAGATGCCCCTACAAACATAAACCCAGCAACCGCTGCGGCAGATGCCGCGAAGTGCACACGGATAAGCACAAATCCCGATAAGTATCAGATCACGTTTACGCCCACAGTATTTTTCAATAAGGCTGCGGCCAGCATTCCACAAATAGGACTGAAGCTAAAAACAAAAGCTTGGGCCGACAACAAACAAACGGATGTGGACAAATTCATCACATTCAGCCAAGGGTTTGATGTCAGTTTTGCCGAGCCATCCTTAGCTTCC
>JAYVAI010000172.1:0-4484 GCA_043751075.1 Cyclobacteriaceae bacterium
CCCTTCGCCCCAACTTCATTTTTTCTGATTTTTCTAAGACTTTTTGCCCCTCCATCTAAGAATATTCTTAGATGGTTTTTCGAATCAGCCTGAAAACGAACTTTTTTTAGAGGAAAATTCTGCTTTTCGCACCCAAGCCCCTCTCCTCTCCGGTTTATCAAAAAACACAGTCTGGATTGTTTACGATCTTTCAAAAAGAAGTTAGCCTATTGCTTACAGCCCTCTTGATTGAGAGTTGAAAAATACCCCAAAAAGGGTATTTACAATGCAAAGGCATAAGTCTTCTTTTATAGAATGTATTTTTTCATTTTTCATTTAATGTTATGAAGGTTCTGGTAGTTCACCGGCAGGCATCTGTTGCCGACCACATCAAAGCCCACTTGCCCCAATGCATTGTTACTTGCGTAACGTGCGGATGGGTAGGGCTGTCAGAGGCGCGCACCAACCACTATGATCTGGTCATCAGCAGTAATGACTTGCCGGTGGTTACCGGTTTTGAAATGGTGCGGTCGCTGCGCATGTTCTCGCGCAACATGCAAGTGCCGGTTATTCTGCTTGCCGTAGGCAACGAAACACCAGGCCACACGAGGCTTGCCAGCCGCCTCAAAGCTTCCATGCTCACATTGGTAGAAGTGCAGAAAATGAGATATGCAGAACTTTGGCTTAACTGAAAACTTTTATGTACGCAGATTTATATTCCCACCCCGCTGCCTTCGCCTACGACCACATGCGCCAGCAGAATGAGGACACCAATCCTCATCGGCATCCGTGGGCCATTCCACCAGGCAACAGCAACCGTTTACTTAAACCTATAGGGCAAAGCGGCTATAGCCAGACCGATCTTGCCAAGTGCCTGCGCTCCAACACACGCTTGTTATTTGCTTCACTCTCTCCTATAGAAAAAGGATTTTTTACGGGTGCTGTAGGCAGCCGCATCAACAAACAGTTTATGTTGGAGCTGCACGAGCGCTGGCATAACGAAGGCGAAAAGGCAGCCTGCACCTGGCTGCTTGCGCAGTTGAACAAAAGGCCCGGGCAAGACAACCTCACACATGGCCACATGCGGTTTCTTTGCAACCGAAGTATGAACCTGAAGCCAGCACAAGTAAAAAAATTGCAAAATGGCAATTATGATTATTTCGAAGAACTAAAGGAAGAATATCGCTTCTTCCTCGATCGCTCCGGCCAGCACACAACCACTCCGTATGAAATAAAAATTGATGGCACAGGCACCTCTCGAACCTGGGAGGGGGCCTACACTCTGGCTGCCAGCGGCAGTGAAATTGATATCAACCCTGATGCCATTGATAGCAACGAAATATTTATTGTGCCCACGCTGGGCGGCATACATTCATTGGGCATTGGCAACCCGGAAGATGCAGACCTTCGCCCGGGCCAGCAACTTAAAGATGCAGACTTGGGCATCCTCAAAAGCCGCATCCGCCAGGTGAAAGGAGAGGAGCCGATGGACAGCGGCCCCCTTAGCAGGTGGCAGCACCGCCCTTTCTACATTACATTCGCACAACATTTTAACAATACACTTTGCGGCCACGCAAAAAATTTTTCTGCCTCGGCTTCATTGTTGTTCGACCAGCGCAAGGGTTTGGACCAAGGCATCCTTATCGGCTGCCTCGAGGTGTGGCGTGAGTTGCTTGGCCTCGACCCGGAAATGGAGCCTACCGGATCGCCACGCATTCTCATAGACGTTCATCACATGAGCGCAGCTGCCCGCCACGCTTATTATAAACACATTATAAAACCACACAACAGCAACCATAGCGAAAACCCAATACCGGTGATTGCCAGCCATGCCGGCTATGCCGCTACCGACTATCTGCAAAACCTGATCGACCGCGGTAAGAAAGGGCTGGAAGCAACAGACAATCATGTGAATGGATTTTTGGCCTGGAGCATTAACCTGTGCGATGAAGATGTGCTGCAGATATTCAACAGCCAGGGTTTGCTTGGCCTCTCTCTCGACTACCATCTGCTGGGCGGAGGCGCACATGCCTGGCTCGACAATATTCCCTTTGCACCGTTGGCACGCAAGCGCACACTCAACCTTATCAAGCGCACACTACAGCAATTTGTGCGCATACCATTTGAATATTATGTGGCCAACCCTCACACCATCTGGCACCGCATTGCGCTGGGCAGCGGCTTCGATGGGTTTACGCAGCCATTGCAACGCTACTCATCGGTGTTGCAGTTCAGCACATTTGAAGAAGACCTGGTGAAGATACTTCATGAGATGAAGCGCGAAGAGCCTATTTGGTTTGGCAGCTACCGCCCCGAAGAACTTGCGCGCAAAATATGTTTCAACAATGCCTATGAGTTTGTGAAAAAGCATTATTAAAAAAATTGTGTTTTACGGGACATTAATTAATTAAATTTATTGCATGACTATTATTAGTTGGATTTTCGATTAAAAAACTAATAAAATGATTTACAAATGCATTTTAAGTTTTGTAGGTCTTATGGCGGAGCTAGCCATTAGCCAAGCCCAAAACTTGGTACCCAATCCAAGTTTTGAGGAGTATAAAGAATTAAGGTGTGACCTTAACGTACCGATTCTCCCACCCTACGAAAATGCTAAAACCTGGTTTCAGGCAATACTCACCGATTGGACCCTCCCTACAAATATTCCATCGCAAATTCTCAGTACTACTTTAGACAAGGATTGTTTAGCAAATCCTACAAATCCGAACTTGTTCATTCGGGGATATCCGAAGCACGGAAATAATATGATTGCGCTGTACTTGCTTAGTAATTATGGCATAAGGGCAAATGGCCGATCGTATGTTCAAGTTAAGTTAAAAGAAAAATTGATCAGTGGAGAAAACTATTTAGCGGGGGGCTTTTACTCATTTTCGGATGGCATATTTGGAACCAATAACCTTGGGATGTTTTTCTCAACTGAGGCAATTGGAACAGATACAACATTGATGCTGAAATATGATCCACAGATCAACGAAGAAAAGGTGAATAGTGATCCCAATGTATGGAAGCAATTTGGCGGTTGTATCACTTCATCAGGAACTGAGCAGTATCTTACTATTGGTGGATTTTTTGAAGACAAGGATACCAAGGTAGTGCAATTGGTTGATGGGGACATAAGAGGCAATGATTTTGCCATATATCTCGTTGACAGCGTTTTTGTTGAAAAGGTAAGTAAGTTAATCGTGCCAAATGTGATAACCCCCAATGGTGATATGTTCAATGAAAAATTTATTGTTGAAGGTCTAAAAAAAAATCAATGGGCTTTTCAGGTTTATAACCGTTGGGGAAAATCAGTTTATCAAGTAAAGAATTATGAAAATGAATGGGACGGAGGCGGTTTGAGTGAGGGTGTTTACTTCTATCAGTTGAATCATAACGTATGTAAGAATCTCAACTATAAAGGAACTTTAACAATTATTCACTAAACCAATTTTTTATGAAAAAACCAGTATTGCTTGTCGTACTGCTGTGCCATCTGATGTATGGCCGCGGCCAAAACCTCGTGACCAATGGTAGTTTCGAAACGAAAGCTCCTGGCACAGGATGCCCGTTCCAAACCGGTTTCGGTAGCGGCCACCCCACAGGGTGGTCGGTCCCATTCAATGGATTTACTCCTGATTATTTTTTTCCATGCGACTCCCCCGGTAGTGCATGGTATCCTGGTAGCAACAGCCAGGGTTGCGAATACCCGCTAAACGGTCAATCCTATACAGGATTACTGGCCATGCAAGTTTCATTCGATCAAAGCACCAATACATTTGCGGTACACAATGCCGGGTCGGAATATATGATGCAAACGCTTAGCACCAACCTCACCGCTGGCCAACAGTATTATGTGGAGTTTTGGGTAAGTCCCGGTAGCCCCGGTGCCCGAAGTTCGTCATTGGCCAATAACGCGTTTGTAAAAACGTTGGGGATGTTTTTCACGAGGAGCTTACCAGATCTCCAGACCGGAGCGATTAAAGGCCTCAATCATTTGATACCGCAAGTTCCCAATACTTTTCCGGCAGCTAGCTTCTATACCAACACCAATGGCTGGACAAAAATCAGTGGTACATATACTCCATCTGTCAGTGCCCAATATCATATCGTGATAGGTAATTTTGATAGCGGCCTCAATGCAACCCCTCCAAACCCTAGTAGCCAACCAACCATTCAAAATGGTGCCCGTCAATCCTATTACTATATAGATGCGGTCACGATCATTCCTTTCAATCAAACAAGGCCCGATTATACATTGAGCATGACAGGCACTTCGTTAGTTTGTTCGAATTCAACTTACTCCATTCAAAATCAGCCTTTCGGAACCGCTATAACGTGGACACAAAGCTCGAACCTAACACCTATATCAGGCCAAGGAACAACTAATTATACTGTAGCTCCGATCAACGGAACAGTTATAGGCCCCGGATTTGTTCAGGCTACTTTATCGGGTGTATGCAGTGGTTCTAATGTAGTTCTTCGCAGGGATGTTTGGATGGGTG
>JAYVAI010000173.1:0-4475 GCA_043751075.1 Cyclobacteriaceae bacterium
AAAAAAAATCAACCCTATGGCTATGGCAACACACCAATAAATTATCCATATAAAAGATTTTCCTGGAAGCGGGCTCGCATCGCCCATCACAACAAAGCCCGCCCAAAAATAAGGATGGTGATAGAGTGGGTCATTCGTCTCGCTCAAAAATTTCAACTGGGCAAGTCTTAGTGCTTCATCTTTTTGTTTCCCGTTTTTTAATTCCAAATAAAAGTTTGTCATTAACTGACTGGTCACTTCATCGGGTATTTTCCAAAGGCTCATCACCACGCTGGGGCAGCCGGCATAACTAAATGCCCGCGATAAACTTATGGGACCTTCGCCTTGTTGGATTTTTCCATAGCCACTGCTGCAAGCGCTCAACACCACCATGGAGGCATTGAGTTGCATATTGTAGATTTCTGCCACATTGAGAAATCCATCGTTTTGTAAATCATTTTCTGGATTGAACAAAAGCTCAGAATAATTTGGGTCTTCGTTGTTGAGCAAACTATGCATGGCCAGGTGAAGGACTCCGTAGTGGGATGCATTCAATTTGAAATTTGTTTCGGTCGCTTCTGTGTTTAGCCAAGAGTCACCTTCCATCAAACGACTGATTGATTTTACTTCTTCCGATGCCCCCGCCAGGGGCAAGTTTCCACTCCTTACAACCAATTGTGCCATGGGGTGCGCTAGCGTGTCAACGTTTGCAAACTGATTGCCTTTGTATGTGGGCGCAAACCCTGCAAACGAATGGGTAGGATTTTTTGAGATGAATACCTCATCCATAAGTGCTGATGAATAGAGATAACTAATTTGAAAATGCTTCGAGAGGTAGTCAAGGTTCTTGTAATCTGGAGGAGTGGTTGTTGGTTTTTTGTTGAGCAATGTTCCGAAGCTGAACTGCGCCAGCCTGTCGTCAGGAATGATGATGAGTTTGGTAATGGACGAGCCCATGTTTTCGAGGGAGGTTTTCAATAATATTTCATAGAGACCATAAGCCGATGAAGTATAAAGTCGGTCGGCCTCATCGCGTGCGTTCAAAATGAAGTCAACATCGGTCAGGCATTTCTCATAATCATTCATGAGTTTAATGAGCCGTTCATCCTTCTTGATTTTATCAAGGGAAATATTGTTTTTGGAAATGGTGAACGTATAGACGGTGCTATCATCCACATAGAATTCAATCATGGCCGCTGCATCCTTGGCCAGAGATTGCCGGATTTTTTCTATCGAAGGTTTTGTTGTTTTATACTTATAATTAAAATAGGATGGAAAGTTCCTCTCCAATTTTATTTTCAATGAATTGTACTGCTCCTGGGCTTGAAAAATATTCTTTTCCTGCACCTGCATGCTGGCTGTATCTTTTTTGCTTCCGGCCTGGTGCAATGCACTTTGATAGTAAGCGAGTTCTATTTTAAAGTCGCGCTCTTTCCCAACCAGACTGTCGGGCACACCCGCCAAAAATTTTGCTTGGCTGTCGCGGATGTTTTCGAGCAACATGGCCGACTTGCTTTTTTCTGAAATAGAAAAAGCATCCTGAATGTATTTTTCTTCTTTCGTTTTTTCGTAAAGCAAATGCGCAACATGCATCGCCTTGTTGAAGGTTGACCTGCTTTCTTTCTCCAAATCAATCCTTGCGCTTTCTAGATTGTAGCCCAATGCAATATTTTCCATCAGTTCAATGGCGAATTGATACATACCGTGGGCTTGCTTTAGATTTTCTACGGCATCTCCGGGCAGCTTAACAAAGGCCATTGCTTTTTTTCCTGCAACGCGGAGTGCGAGTGGCTTGTTGTCTAATTGATTGAGTGCGGGATTTAAAGAAAAATTTAGTGTATCCTTGAAGCCTGTTGACATCGAAGCCAATGCCTTTTGATAATTGTTCAATGCCATATCAAAACGTTTCTCTTCTTGGTTTACATCTCCAAGCAATAGATATACAGATGAAACTTTCGGGCTTTGATTGCCCAGCTTAGCACGATAGATAGTTAGCGCCCGCAAATAAGTGAAGCGTGCCTCTTTATAGTTTTTATTTTTTGAATGTATGGAAGCAATTTTGGAAAGCACATCGGCCTCGCGCACTGAATTAATGCCCGAGGCTTCACGGAAAATAGTTACCGCCCTCTTAAAATAAGTTTCAGCCAGTTGAGTGGCTTTGTTGTCGGCATGATAATCTCCAACGAAGGCATAGACAATTCCCAAGTACAAATGTTTAGGTCTCAGGTTTTTTTCAGCCTCGGCCTCCGCCTTCTTCAAATACTTGATTGCATTTTTATGTTCGTTTATTTGACCAAACATCCTTCCGAGATACGCATCGTAGGTGGGCAGTATATCGCTTTTGCTGCCGTAAATATTTTCAAGAATAGTATTGCCTTGCTTGATATAATGGATGGCTTGCCGGTAATTGAACATAGAGCCATAGAGCGTACCGATGGTGATGTAGCTGGCGGCAACATTGGCATGGCCCTTTCCCAACGCCTTTTCCCTGATGGCCAACGCTTTTTGAAAATATTCCAAAGCCCTGTCAAAGTTTCCCAATTTTTGATAGACACTCCCAATTTGGTGGAGGCTATTGGAGATATTGACATGAAGGGAGTCGAGCTTGGCGGTTCTTATTTTTAGTGATTGCAAATAAAAATCCAACGCGTTGCCCAGTTCGCTTTTGTTTTCATAGTTGGCTCCCAAATAATGGAGCGTGTTTGAAATTTCAATATCATCGGAGGGTAAGTTCTTCTTCCTAATCTTCAGAGCCTTGGCCAAATAATAAAATGCGCTATCATATTGAGCGGCACTATTAAAAATGTATCCGAGGAAAGTGTAGTCAAAGGCAACCTCATTCCCTTCGCCAAATAGATTTCGTTTCAGGCGTATTGTTTTTTGAAGAAGGGAAATCGCTTCAGCATGTTTGCGCGAGCATCCTCCCAGGGCCCGAGCCAAATAATAATAGCTGTACGCGACCTCGGATGATGTAGGTTTAAAATTGTTCAGAGAAATTCCGACCGAGCGGTTTAATATTTCAACCGCTTTATCACATTGGTTCATATTGGCCATGCACTCGCCAAACAAATTCAGTGCCTTCACTTGGCCTGAAAGATTTTTTTCTTTTTCAAAAAGTGCTGCTGCCTTTTCGAGGCTGTCGGCTGCGGGTTGGTATTTGCCGGCATCATAGAGTTGCTGGCCACTGGCGAAAAGGACATCGGCATGGTCTCTTTGCTGGGCATAGAGGGCTTTTGCGCAACACACCAAGATTAATATTGAAATAATATTTTTCAGGGAGATGGAAAGTTTCCATTAAAGTAATAAAATAAAATCAATGTTTCGGCAGCCGCCATTTGCAGTGTTGGGGTCTGCTGGGTTTGAACATGGTTTAGTGCTCAGATGGAAAATCCGTTCTATTTATTAACGAATGTGTTTGTTCCTATTTTTTATGGATATGGACACAATGAATAGAGCTACCATTAAGCTACCCTACTCCTGAAGTTGAAGGCCCCGAAAGCCTGCCTGCCGGACAGGCAGGGGCGGTGATAATAAACGCAGGGTGAAGCTCTGCGTTTTGGTGAATTCTATTCGCATCATAAGCCCTGAAGGGGTGAACCCGTTGGTGAGCGAGTTCAATTACAGTATAATGCAAATTATTTTTTGGCCTTCTTTACAAATTTCATCGCAGCAGAATTCATGCAATAGCGAAGCCCTGTAGGCTTGGACCCATCATCAAACACATGACCTAAATGGCCACCGCACCTACTGCATACCACTTCGTCACGCACCATTCCGTAACTGGTATCCGTTCCAACGGCAACAACATCTTCTTTGATAGGTTGATAAAAACTCGGCCATCCGCTGCCCGCTTCGTATGTCTCCTCAGCAGCTTTGTCTTTTACATCGGTAAGCTCTTTGTATTTATTGACTGGATTGGAAATTACTTTGAGGGCTCCAGGCGAAGTGCGGATTTGTTCGTATAGATTATTTATGCGTTCATAATTTTGAACTGCATTTTTCCATTTGAAGTTGGCATTGGAAGCGATCTGGTTTTGTGCATCTGTCTCCAGGTATTCAATGGCTGCGGTATAACTGGTGCTAAGCACTTCGCGCGATTTTTTGTGATCGGGTTTTTTTCTTAAATGAGCTACTGCTTGACTAACGGCCCCGTAGTAATCGCCACGTTTTAAAGCAACTTTGCCGGAAAAGCAGGAATCTAAAATAAGAAGGAAAAAGAACGCGATCGGAAATAAATATGGTTTCATGGTTGTGATATTCATTATAAATGAATACCTCAATTTCAATGTCGTTTCCTTAAGGCCAAGCACCTTCCCAATAGGGGGAAGGAGAAAGCCTGCCAAGCCAACGGCATGGGATGAGGGAATAAAAAAAGGCTTAAGGAAACGGCATTGATTAACAATTCACGATTAACACTAGCTGAAGTTCGAGTTCAAAAATTTGAGAATTTGATTTTTTAGCCTTAACTCGGCCAAACATTGTTATAAACCAATTAT
>JAYVAI010000174.1:0-1711 GCA_043751075.1 Cyclobacteriaceae bacterium
TCGCCCTGTGCGCTGGCAAGCCCCGATAATATTCCATAACCATAGCCCTGGTTTTTTGCAACGGTTACTACCTTAAACCGTGCATCATTTATTTTCTCCAATTCCTTTTTAAAGATTTCGGCAGAATTATCCGTTGAGCCATTGTTGACCAAGATGATTTCGCAATCAAGGCTCTCTGTTAAAACCTCGTTGAACCGGGCGATGATCAACGGGATATTGCCGGCTTCGTTGTAGCAGGGTATTACAACAGATAATTTCAAAGTAAGCTATTCAGGATCGGGTACTGTATATACTTCAATATAAGAGTCCCCCTCTTTGCGCGGGGCAATAAATTTGTCTTTCAATTTATAGTGGTCTATCAGGCAGTTGCGCAAATCGTTAGGAAAAAAATTGTCAAGGCTTGGAATAGTTTGAAACATAACCAGATCGTATTCTTTGTTTGTGATCGAATTGCATATCTCATCAATCTGTTTAGGAAAGATGGCCACACCCTGATGATACCATAAGGGCAACCCTTTGATGGGTGTATATTTCCACTCCAATGCCAACGGGGTTAGCTCTGTCAAATTCAAAACCTTCAATTCTTTTTCTGAACTGAAAAGGGGAAGGCTGTGCACGCGTTCCAATCCATGGATGGTTTCGCTTGGAAGTTTTATGCCCTTAAATGTTTTCATGTTGCTCAACGTCCATGATCCCTGAAATGAGGCCTCCATAATACTTTTGCCACGCACCACGGGTTTTCGGAAATTAAATACCCTGCCCGCATATTTCCAATACTCGGCTGACCACCAAATAAACACAACGAACATGGCCGGAATTATCCACCGTATTTTTTGTGGGATAAAATCATCGGGCAACTGCACCAATAAAAAGGCGAAACCGAAAGCATGGTAATATGTGGTGTTTTCAAGGGAGTTGCCGCTGGTTGATTTTGTGATCAGGGCCTCGATGATCATTCCTGTAACAAGCAAAAAGGGGATTACAAATTTACTTTCCCTGATATCGAAACTGCCCGATGAAAATTTCTTTATAAGCACTGCGGCAAGCACCACTAAATAAAACTTCTCCCACTGCGAACCCTGCATGATCACTTCGATTATTGAATACAAATAGAGACGGCTGTTATGAGGTGCTTGCCCCAGATTAAACCAGTATGAAAAGCCCGTGTTTATGAACGGAAGTATGAACAGTGCGGCCGATACCGCATAAAACAACACGAAGGCGGGAAGAAAAATCCATTTCTTTTTTAGCCACGCTACATAGGTGATTAAAATAAACGCAAAAATAAAAGCCAGCCCACCGTAGTCCTGCTTGGTAAAAAATGTTAAGAATATAAAAAAGGCCGCTCCGCCCAGGTATAAAAAATTCTTTTTTGAATTGTCCGAATCACTCAGTAGCAGGATGAAATACAAGCCAAGCATCTCAAACATGATGGCAGTGAAATTGTACCACGGCCAGAAATACAAAAAGGAATAGGAGAGCAGAAATACAAATGTGGCGATCAACGCGCGCCCCTCATTGAGGCCGAGCTTTTTAATAATGGACCTAAATGTTAAGGTGGTTATAATGTTTAATATTACCTGGCTTATCAATAGGGCTTTGAGGGTAGGGCCAAAAATATAAAAGGCCAGCAGGGGAAAAATAAAAAATCCATAACCAATGGGCATCCCAAAATCCTTGTAGGGCACCTGCCCCAGATACAACCGATAGG
>JAYVAI010000175.1:0-32153 GCA_043751075.1 Cyclobacteriaceae bacterium
TGGCCAAACCTTCCAAATCCAACACTTGCTCACCGTGTGCTTTTAACGAGCGCAATATTTCGCTCTTGCCGCTGCCGGTGCAGCCTGTTAATGTTACGAAACGAAATGGTTTGTCAAAAGCCTCCAGGGCAAGGCTTCTGTAAGTTTTGTATCCCCCTTTCAAGCTGTGGGTTTTTATGCCGGCCATTTCCACAAACTTTGAGAAGTTGTTGGAGCGCATGCCTCCACGCCAGCAGTGCACGAGAAGTTCTTTTCCCTTGGCAATGTGTTCGGCATCATTCACGATATCCACCAATCGCGGCCCCACCAACCTGAACCCGGTTTTGATAGCTTCCTTCTGGCCTTTCTGTTTATAGTCAGTGCCTACGGCCACGCGATCTTCGTTGGTGAGCAGAGGAATGTTGATCGCATTTCGTATATGGCCTTCGTGAAATTCGCCTTGCGAGCGCACATCGACAACCGGGAGCTTGTTGCGCAGCGATAAAAACTCGTCAATGGAAATGATCATCGCTCAAATTTCGTGAACGATGGTCAAGTTAACTAACTCTGGTGCGAACAATATACATCCTATACATCTATTCTGGCGTAAGCGGGCAAGGGGATAGGAACGGAAATCCTTTTTGCTTTTAGGATTTGCGCGTGGCAAGCAAAAAGATTGAAGTGGATAGCCCGGTGGCCTTGCGTTTCGCTTGGCCATGCCCCCCAATTAATTTTGTGTACCCACTAACCCAAGGGTCAATCATTAAAATTAATTGTCACATGGGTGGCAATGCCTACACGGAAACCATTTTCTATGTACTTGCCATCGCGAAAAGCAGCGGCAAACTCTAAGCGGAACAGCCGCAGGATGCCTTCCAGTCCATAGCCCAACTCGGTATAATTTTGGGATGATGGGGTGTTGAGGTAAGTGACAAATATATTTTCTGTAACTCCAATCATTCTCACTTTAACCAACCGGGTAGCGAGGAATTTTCTAAAGTGATAATGCACGTTGGCCGAAAAATATTGGTCGGCTGTGCTGTTGAGATAATAATCCATCAATCTGAAACTTCCCACGGGGTCGGAGGTAACAAACCGGGTGCGGTTGCCAAGAAAATGTTTATAGTCCATAAAATACATTTTATCGGTGTTGAAAAATTTGCCTGCCTGCAAGGCTACATCAAGGTTTCCACGAATTCCAAACTTCACCATGTGTTTAAACCCGATCTGCACCTGATCAAACTTTACTTCGCTATCAGCAACACCGGGCATGCCTTTGCGATAATTAAATGTAAAGAGCGGTGATGAGCCAAAAACCCTTTGTTTGTTGCCATTGCGGATGCGGTACTTTTGCCATGGCCGCGCCTCCAAACTTACCGAGCCGATAAATATCCTGTTGGGATCAAAGCTGGTATTTGTCAATTCAAAATTGGTTGGCGCGTTAGGCGTATAGTCTTCTTTATTCGTTTTGAAAAGACTATAGTTGGTGGTGTTGACCAATTCCGAGCGCCTCGCCCACGACCAATTGCTCCGGAAAGAATATTTATCATTGACGCGAATGGAATAATTCAAATCAACAAAATTGCGTTCATAAATTTTCATCCAGTTGTTTCCAAACAACAGGGAGGTGAACGTGTTTACGAAATGATGAATGGGCGCGGCCTGATTATACTGCTCCACGTATCGCCCACTTTCCAGCGTGAGCCGTTGATTTTTAAATCGATAGTCGATACGGAGTTTGCCGGTAAGGAGCTCTCTCGAAAAGGCATATCGCGCAATGGGGCTGATTTCTAATCGCGAAGTTTGGGGCCGTTTGTCTTTATTCAACGAGTCGCGCTTTACCCACCGCTTGTAAAAACTCACACGATAGATCAGGTTAAAACCTTCTACGGTATTGAATCCCCCATAGGGAAAATGGATACGGAAGTCGGATGTCTTGCCCATTTTGTAGGTGTCGCCAGTAACGACATCAAGAAGTTGAAAACCTTTTTTTCCTTTTTTAGAGGAACGCAGTGTGTCGCCTTCTTCGTGCTTGCGCTCCACTTCGGTGATGCTGTCGTTAACTTGATAGCCGCGCTCTTCTTCTTTGGTGAGTGGCGTGGGGCGCATGTCTGTCCAAAAGGTAGAGTCCTTTTTATAGGCCATCGAATCGACTGTATAATTTGTTTCCAGAATCACATCAGGCTCTTTTTGTTCTTTCGTCTCCTGCTTTTCGTATTCGCGCGTAAGTTGGTTTAGTTCTTTGCGTGATACCTCTTTGCCTTCGGTGAGCCGTTGCTGCAATTGCTGGTTTTTCTTGCTAAATTTTTGTTCTACTTTCTTCGCTTCTTCTTTTTGTACTTTCTCATCAATCACCGTCATCTCCATCTGCAGTTCGGGGTTGAGCGTGATTTTATACTCTTTTACGGTGGCTAAGTATTGCCCTTCAAATTCAAACCCAAAAACTTTTCCATCCACTTTAAATTGCTGCGACACCGGAAGCCATGCTTGCCCGTATGTGTCATTCAGGCGGGCCTTGTCTTCTATGGGATTATAAATTTGTTTGATGTTGATATTGATCCCCACTTTGGTGGCTTTCATATCTAAGCTGTGAATGCTCCACCAGTCTTCCACAATATAGATCATGCCTTCAAAAACATTGTCGCCACGCGAGCGGGGGGTAACTTTTATTTTGCTGATCTCATACTGCTGGTCTTTGAACGAGCCGAGGTATTCAAACCGGTAATACGAAAAAGATTTTGGCGAAAGCGGGGAAACCGTTTCTGCAATTTCGGGTTGATAAAAACTTCCAAAGACATACGCATTGGGGGCGGTATTTTTATTGCCTCCATTGCTATACACGGCTATTACTTTCTCTTCAAACTTATTGGGCCTGGTGTATTTTATTTCGCTCACCGATTCGGAAATGAAAACACGGTCTTTGGTGATGCCTTCTTTTTCAAGGGCTTTTTTGGCCAGCCATGGAAAATCTTTTAACTGTCCTTTTCCTTTTATGTAAACCTTGGCCGAGTAGTGATCGATTTGCTGGGTGTGGTATTTTGCTTTTGCTATGGCCTTGCGCATGATGGTGTAGGCGGGGTCTTCCTTTCCGGCTTTTATCGTTACGTTTTGCAACATAATCACGTGCGTTTTCAAGGTAAGGTTGATTTCAATAAAATCTTTTCCAACCTCTACCACACGGCCAACGGATTCATATCCCAGGTATTGAAACAGGATATCATACCGCCCAGGTGGCAAAATCACTTCATACTTGCCTTGCTGATCGGTGGCACTGCCGGTGCCGGTTTGTTTTACAAAAATGGAAGCGAACGCCAACGGAGTGCCATCATCTGCTTTGATCGTGCCGCGTATGCCGCCAGCGTAGAGGGTTCCTGTTCCCGTTAAAAAAGCAAAAGCCAATAAAATAAATTTCATTACCCTCATAGACGACTGGAAGCTAACCGGGGTTGTCATCCAAAAAAAATTATCTGTAAAAAAGTTTTAACCTGATCATTTGTTCTACCGCCTCAGGCACTAGATAGCGTATGGACTTATTGTTTTTTATGCAATTGCGGATGTACGTGGCGGATATGTCCAACAAAGGAGCTTCGATCATTTGCACATGGGCATGACGTTTCAAATCAGAATTTGTTACATGCTGGCGAGCCTGCCCGACTGAGCCAGTCAGGCGGGCCTGCCCGACTGGGTCATTCAGGCGGGGATAAACATATAACCCGAACTGATCCAATATCTGTTCATGATTTTTCCACTTCGCAAAATTCTCTAAGTTGTCTTCGCCAATGATCACTTTAAATTCCTTGTCAGGAAATTTTTCGGTGAGGTGGGCCAATGTATGTATGGTGTAGCTCGGCTTGGGCAGGTGGAACTCCACATCCGAAACTTCTAATTTGTAATGATCGGCAATGGCGGCCTTCACCATGTCATACCGGTCAAACTCATGCAATAATCCTTTGCTTGGCTTGAGCGGATTTTGAGGAGACACCACAAACCAGACATTGTGCAGGTCGGTATTCTCGGCCATGATGTTGGCAATGATCAGATGCCCGATGTGTATGGGATTGAAGGAGCCAAAGAAGAGACCGGTTTTTTTTATCTGGCTCACAGTTGAATTGTCAATAAGAACTGAGTGGATGTTAAAACTGGAATCGTGGAAGGTTTAAAATCCTTTGTGTTTCTTGTAATAATTGCTTCAATGTCGTTCACCTTCATTGCACTGAAATATTGCAACCCATCTTCAAAATCCAAAAAGTCAGAAGCTATTACCTGTTTGAAGAAGACCGTTTCAAGATCAATAACATGTATCCAATCAATGAACCGCCCTACAACAACAAATGGGTCTTGCTTGTACTTATCAGCGAAATAAGCAACAGTAGATAGAGTGAGGGCAGAGATATGGAGATCAATCTTGCCCATATCTTTCAGAGCGAATATGGATTCAGCTTCCTTAACGTACTCAGTGCGGTTAAGTGCCAGATCAAGAACCACGTTGGTGTCAAGAAATACCTGAGGAATCATTACTTGTGCTTTTCCATCAGATATTTATACCTTTCTTCTCGATAATCAAAGTCTTTAGGTGGTTTTCCAAGTATTCCTTTCAACTCCATAACTGAAGATCTCTTTTTTATTGCTGATTTTGATGGGGTTAATTTCTTCAGGTACTCTTCTACTACCTCTGAAAGGCTGACGCCCTTTTCAAGGGCATATTTTTTTGCGGTTTCAAGCACCTTGGCATCTAAGCTTAATGTAAGTTTTGTGTTCATAAACAATGAATTGATAGGTATGTAAAATTGCAAAAATTATATCAGAAATTTCAAGCGTTGGACTTGAAGGGCACTGAAGAGACGAGTGCTTTGCTCGCAATCAAGAGTTGATGGTTTGATTTATTCGCAATTTAATCTGCTCAACAAGTACTGATGGAACGTGATCACTACAGCAACGGGACTTTACCAATTCTTTTATCGACATATCTAAGTTATAGGATTTAAAGCAGGGCATGCATAAATCCATGTGGGTTTTAAAATAGGTCTGTTGTTCTGTTGTAGCTTCCCCATCCAGTATCAGTTGTAGCATTTCCATGCAGGTAGGTTTATTTCCACTGGCAAGAATGAAGGGATTGGAGTGTGGTGTCATAGATTAATCATTTTTATACCCCATTGATTTTGCATAGAGAGCAAGTTTTTCTTTCAGCAAATTTCTGGCGCGATGAAGCCGGCTGCGCACGGTGCCAATAGGTATATCCAGAATCTTTGCCATCTCTTCGTACTTAAATCCCTCCAGGTCGCACAAAATGATCACGGTGCGAAAATCCACCTCCAATGAATTGAGCGCATTGGAAATTTCATCCCCGATCATGTCTTTCAAAGACTCTACTCTCAGGTCGGGGGTGATCTGCCTGTCCACATCCTCTGAGTTGTAGTACGTCTCCACCTCCTGATAATCTACCTTGGCCGGTTCTTTGGTCTTCTTGCGGTAGTCGTTGATGAAACTGTTTTTCAAAATCCGAAACAGCCATGCCTTAGCATTAGTTCCTTTTTGAAAAGATTCTATGAAGCGATAGGCCTTCAGGTAGGTGTCTTGCACCAGGTCTTTGGCATCGTCCTGATCTAAGGTGAGGCGATAGCCAAAGTTGTACATAGATTTTATGTGGGGAAGAAATTCGTTGTTGAATATTTCATTCTTCTCCTTTTCGGAATAATGTTGTTTGGGAGTTTCTTCCATGTTTCAGGGGTCAAAAATAGCAAAAGAAGTGAGATACTTTATACCACAAGGAGGTAAAGCCTCATACAATTTTGTGGTTTTTGTATTCGCCTGTGCGGTAGCCAATCAACCGGCTGATCAATCGCTTAACCTTTTCTTTAATTGAATACTTGTTCTTTGAAAGATCATGATCCTAATTTTATTTGAAGGGATTTGCTTGATCAATTCCAGCGTGGCATCTTTTGATTTGCCAACGGCTACCACAAGGTCATCACAGACAGGTATTATGGAGGTTTGTTGCGTTAGATTTTTGAATCGAAGATTCCAATTGAATGATTTTCAAAAACACCCGACCAAATTTTAATCCTACATTTGTGAAAATACTTTTGCTTTGACCACGCAACATAAAATCATCAACGGAGACAGCAGACAAATGGCAGAGCTGGCTGACAATTCCATTCATTTGGCCCTGACTTCACCACCGTATTGGCAACTCAAGGACTACGGTACTGAAGACCAAATCGGCTTTCATGACAGCTACGAAAATTATATCAATAACCTGAACTTAGTTTGGAAAGAGTGCTACCGAACTCTTCACAATGGTTGCAGATTGTGCGTGAATATTGGAGACCAGTTTGCACGTGCCGTTTACTATGGCCGATACAAAGTTATTCCCATTCGCGAAGAGATAATTAAGTTTTGTGAGAACATCGGGTTTGATTACATGGGTGCAATCATCTGGCAAAAAGTGACCACATCAAACACAACAGGAGGAGGCATTCAAATGGGTTCGTATCCGTATCCACGAAACGGAATTTTGAAATTGGATTATGAATTCATTTTGGTTTTCAAAAAATTAGGTGAAGCCCCGAAACCAAGCAAAGAACAGAAAGAGCTTTCCAAAATGACAGCCGAAGAATGGAACACATTCTTTGCCGGACATTGGAACTTTGCCGGTGCGAGACAGGACAATCACATTGCTATGTTTCCCGAAGAATTGCCAAGGCGACTAATCAAAATGTTTGCGTTTGTTGGCGACACGGTGCTTGACCCATTCGCAGGAAGCGGAACAACAAATCTGGCTGCAAAGAATTTAGGGAGAAATTCGGTTGGCTATGAAATCAATCCAGAATTCATTCCAATCATCAAACAAAAATTAAATGCTAATCAGAAAGATATAAATGGAACCACCTATGAGTTTATAAGACAACATCCAATAAAAATAAATTTCGTCAATGAAATAAAATTGCTGCCATATATTTTTAACGACCCCCATACGCTCGACAAGAAAATTGATATAAAAAAATTACAGTTCGGCTCTAAGATTGATAAGAACAGCTCGACACAAAGACAAGAGTTATTCAAAATTGAAAAAGTCATCTCACTAAATAAATTAATAATTAACGGGATAAATACTATACTTATTGGAATTAAACCTTATCCTGCTGGCTGGAAAGTTTTAGGAGAAGACGTAAACTATGAAGGGATTAAGTTCCTTGAAAATAAAATTAAGAGCAATAAGGTGTTTATGAGATTTGACGATAAAAAATACGATGATGAGGGTAATCTGCTTTGTTATTTATACTTAGAAAATAAAACATTTTTAAATGCACATATATTAAAAAATGGATTTTCAAAAGTTGATGAAACTTATAATTATAAGTTAAAATCAAAGTTTATAAAAATCTTTGTTCAGAGAGATGTTGTAATTCGAGAGAATTTGAAAAATTACAGATATGCCTAATAAACGCTTTTCAAAAGAATTCGGCAAAAAAGAAAAGGTTCTCAATTACGCCACGCAAACCTATCAGTTATCAAGACCCAATAAAGTTGGAACCGTGATGGCACTCATTCGCGAATGTCAACCAAAATCATTTGAAGAATGGGAGACGTGGTATTTTGAAAATGCAAACACTGACGGCAAAGCACCCACTAAAATCACAAAGGAAAGTTTAGATGAATTAGGTGGACGGCTCTATATAAAAATCAAAGAGACTGTAATTCCTGAATGGACTGAAGCCTTTAACCAATTGACTTTACAAGATTGTGTTGATTACATTTTCAATCTAACCATCAACAGAACGTATGACGGTTTTATCAGAGAGAAGTCAGTTGTTGAGGATAATTTAGCGAAAGAATTCCCCAATATAAAGTTTGAACAAAGCGACCCGGAATTGGACCATGCAGGCGATATCGATTACTTAGGATGGGTTGGTGAAAAAGCATTTGGCATTCAGATCAAACCAACTACTGCAAAATCAAATTTTGGAAATTATTCTGCAACCGAACGGATGAGAAACAGTTTTGATGATTTCACGAAAAAGTTTGGAGGAAAAGTTTTCATTGTGTTTAGCGTTGATGATAAAATTTCAAATGTTGAAGTGATCAAAGAGATTGCGGCCGAAATCAAACACCTGAATTCATAATAGAATGCCTTTGCGTGTCTAACATGAAAGATTATCTACTCCGGTTACTCCTCCCGCCAAAAGTAATTTAGCCAATCACCATGCGCCTGAAAAGTAAAATAATCCTCATAACAGGAAGCACCACCGGAATAGGAAAGGCCATCGCACTGCGTTGTGTTGCCGAAGGTGCGCGGGTTGTTGTGCATGGTTTGGAACAGGACTTAGGCGAAGCAGTGGTAAAAGAAATTGGACCGGACAAAGCAACCTTGCACATCGAGGACATTGCTGTTGAAGGCACAGCGCAACGGTTAGTTGACCTGGCCATTAAAACCTACGGAAAATTGGATGCCATCGTGAACAATGCCGCGATGGTAGTGTCTTCCAATATCCATACTACCGATCTGAATTTTTTTCGTCATGTGTTGGAAGTGAATTTACTTGCACCCTTCGCCTTGATCAAAGCCGCGCTTCCGCATTTAAGTAAATCGCATGGATGCGTGTTGAACATTGGGTCGGTAAATGCCCACAGTGGCGAACCTAATCTTTTGCCCTATAGCATATCCAAGGGTGCGCTAATGACCATGACCCGCAATCTTGGAGACACCTTGCACCGCGAGCATGGAGTTCGAGTCAATCAGATCAACCCTGGCTGGGTGCTTACGGAAAGGGAAATTATGCGCAAGCGTGAACAAGGTTTGCCAGACGATTGGCACAAGCAAATCCCAAAAATTTTTGCGCCTGCCGGAAGGATTTTGTTTCCCGAAGAAATTGCTGCCGCTGCTGTGTATTGGCTTGGAGATGAATGCGGGCCGGTGAGTGGTCAGGTTGTTGATTTGGAGCAGTACCCTTTTGTAGGCCGCAATCCGCCAAAAGATGCTACGATACTTCAAAATTCAAATTTGAATATCGAATGATGATTAATCCTACTTTGTCAAGTTCTAAATTTATGACAAGATTAAAACGGATAATCAAAGTCCTGAACGAAAGTCACCGCTCTCTTTCTCGCCTTAGCGAAGGGATGACATTTTCATTAAAGTGTCATTCCGGGCGAGGGAGAATTTTTTTTAATTGGTTCACAAGCAAACGAGACCCGGAATCCCGTTAAGGTTTGCGCCAATCTTTTTTATCGGGATCGCGGGTCGAGTGGAATATTTTCAATAATGATAAAGGTTGCGCACATTCGCCCGCGATGACATTTTAATTAATTGGAAGTAACATGACAAAGTAGGACTAATGTCTAATGCCAAAATCCCTAATACCCAATCCCTCATGCCCAAATTAGCTGCCTTTCCAAAAGCCTTTATGCAAGCCTTGTGCAAGCACGGCACCATGACTGTGTCGCAGTGGATAGAACTCGCTGTGAAATTGGATATTGATGGGCTCGAATGGTATGCAGGTTTTATAGAGATGGAGGACGAATCCAACTGGAAAAAATTTCGGAAGCAGGTGGAAGATCACGGCAAAGTTATCCCTATGATGTGCTGCTCTCCCGATTTCACCCATCCTGATGAAAAATTTCGCATCAAAGAAATTGCAAAACAAAAAAAATGGATTGATATGACCTACACGTTGGGTGGTTCTTATTGTCGGGTGCTATCCGGGCAACGCAGGCCGCAGCTTTCGATGGAAGAAGGGGTTACACTCGCGGCAGAATGCATCGAGGCATGTTTGCCGTATGCACAAGAGCATGGCATTACACTCATTCTTGAAAATCATTACAAAGATGATTTTTGGGAGTACCCCGAGTTTGCACAAAAGATGGATGTCTTCTGCAGTTTGGTTGATCGTGTGCAACATCCAAATTTTGGTGTGAACTACGATCCCAGCAATACCTACTTAGCTGGTGAAGATCCGCTTGAATTGCTTTACCGGATTTCAAACCGAGTGGTGACCATGCATGCCAGCGACCGATATCTTAAAGAAGGAACGATTGAAGATTTGCGAAAAGAAGAAGGTGGTGCGGCAGGTTATGCCAAGCGATTGAGCCACGGTGAAATTGGAAAAGGCTTGAACGACTACGATGCCATTTTTAAAGAACTGAAACGGGTAGGGTTCAATGGATGGATAAGCATTGAAGATGGTGTGGACGGAATGGACCAACTTGAAAGGAGCGTAACCTTTGTGAGGCGTAAGATGCGGGAATACTGGCCGTAAATCTCCGTGCCCTCTGTGGTAAAAAATCATCGAGGCACTTTCATGATCACCGTATCCTCCGGCAACGATGGCACGATATACCCACCCACTTCAATGTAAGGAAAAGATTTTTTTAACGATTCAATGTCTTCGGGCTTTACCAAAGTTTGATACACATGAAGCGATTGCAATGCTGCAAGCGATTTTAAATTGATAAGGCCAGCCGTTGTAATTTGATTTCCGTTCAGGTTAAGGTGTTGAAGATTTTTGAGTGGTTTCAAATGCAATAATCCTTCGTCTGTTATTTGTGTGCGGTCCAAGCTAAGCCTTGTGAGATTGCTACACGCAGCAAGTTTTGAAACGTGAACATTAGTGAGTGGCAGTTGTCCGGCTTTGAGCCATACAAGTTGCGCTTTTACCTGAACCAATAAATCGATGACAGAGTCGAGCGAGGTAACATTGATAAGATTTGCCGATAGATAGTTTGAGTTTGCCGCCACGGGCAAAATCACCACACCCAGTTTTTGAAGTTGATTAAGGGTTGATTGATCGGCAGCAATCACTTGCCCGGAAGGGACAATGGAAATGCTTTCCGTTTTTTGTTCTGATACTATTTTCCCGACCACAGCCAATTGCCCTGTCTCCCGTAAGGATTTTTTAAAATCGGCACCGGAAGAAATCCACACATTCAAAATTTCAATTTCTTGTTTCGTCAGTTGCTTTTTTTCTTTTGGAGGCATGTGGTCTTCGTCATCCAGGGGCAAGTGAATGCGATAAACCAGGTCACTCTCGTCTGCCTTGCCGGCCACAATCACCACGCCATCTTTGCCACCTTTCAAAATATGTTCGGGCGCATCCAACCGCAGTTTTCCTTTTTGCTTTGATGGCCCGTGACATCCGTAGCATTTAGTTTCAAATATTGGCTGAACAATATCCTTATAGAAAATGGCTTGCTGCAAATCCCCTTTCGAAAAATCATGCTCGGATGAGAATGAAAACCCCGCGGTGAGATAATCTTCGCCATGCGTAAGCGAGCCGCCAAGATGCCCGGTGATCATTAGAAAAATTAAAACGGTGATGGAAATAATTTTATGAAATGAGGCGAATTTCTTTTCAAACTTTATCCATGTGTAGCCTGATGAGATAATGGCAAGGCTAATCCCCATCCATTGATGCCAGCCCACAAGATCAGAATCATATTCTCCGCTTTGCGATAAAAGAAAGCCAGTGCCGCAAGAAAGCATTGCAGAAACAGAGCCGATCAAAAGTATGGGCAGTATGGAAGCCTGAAGTGATTTGAATTTTTCTTTTCGCGAAAGCCACTCAAACAAAACTGCGATCAACAGTATGCCAATGGGCAAGTGAACAAACAATGGATGAAAGCGGCCGATAAACTCAAACATATTTTTCAAGCATATCTTTTGCGCAGCACTTCCAAAATATGCACATTGATTTCCCACTGGTTGGCCACGGCCTGCCGGGTATAAGGCAGTGTGGGCATATAATCGGGTGGGCCAAACTCGGTTAAGAATGTCATTGGTTTTCCTTCCTTCTTTTTTCTCTCCACTACTTTGTCCCACCAATCGAAATGTGTTTTTACGGCATCGCTCCATTCGGGCGCGCGCGGGTCGCTCACTTGCGGTCCTTCGGGGTGGCCAATGCGAGCATGGATATGATCGGTGCGGCTCAACGAAAGTGCAATTGTTTCTTCTTGATCGCCCAGATACGATTCGTGCACATTGCACCAATGCGAAATATCCAACGTGAGGCGAAGGCCCGGAATTTTTTTCATCAGCTCGGCCGTTACCGGTGCCGAGTACAAAGCACGGCCACGGTGCGTTTCGTGGTAAACAGCAACGCCCGTGTCGGCTGAAACCAGTAATGAATATTTGATGATTTTTTCTTTTTGCTCCGCGGTAAAATAATCCTTGCCCGAATGACAATTGATGTAAACCGGTTTTGTTTTGGCGGCATCGACTAAAAGTTTTCTGAACTCCGCCTCATGTTTTGCAAAATCCGTTTCACCGCTTCCTGTAAGAAAACCGATTTTCAAATTATGTTTTGAAAACGCCTGAAAGAGTGCGCTTCTTTCTTTTTCATCCACAGGCCACCATATTTCTGCACCATCGTATCCCGCGCTTTTTGCCTTCGCGCAAAATTCATCCCACGAACCTGAAAAACCCCAGTTGGTGGCGAAGATCAATAACGAGTAGCCGGATTGTGAATTGGTCATAAGTGGTTTGGAGAAATCAGTGAATGATGATAGCAAGAGTCCGGTGCCAACGGTGGCAGAGGCCTCAACAAATTTTCTACGGCTTACACGCATCAGGAAATAATTTGACGGATTACTTTTCCGCTCACATCGGTCAGCCGGAAGGGCCGGCCTTGCGATTCGTATGTAAACTTTTCGTGATCAAAGCCCAATTGATTTAATATCGTTGCCTGAATGTCGAAGGAGTCAACTTTTCCGCTCACAACGCTATACCCTATTTCGTCCGTTTCGCCATACGCTGTGCCGCCTTTTATTCCGCCACCGGCCATCCAGATGCTGAACGCTTCTGCGTGATGGTCTCTTCCTTTGAACGGCATTTTTTTTCCTTCGCGGTTTTCCTGCATGGGTGTTCGTCCAAACTCCGAGCCCCAGATTACCAGCGTTTCATCCAATAAGCCACGCTGTTTTAAATCAAGTATCAACGCAGTGATAGGCTTATCAACGTTGCGGCATTTGTTGATCAACCCAATGTCCACTGCATTGCCTGCCGAGTCGCCATGCGCATCCCATCCCCAATCGAACAGTTGAATGAAGCGCACGCCCTTCTCAACAAGTTTTCTTGCCAGCAACACATTGTTGGCAAAGTTGGCCTCGCCTGGTTTTGTGCCATACATCTCGTGTATGTAGGCAGGCTCATCGTTTATGTTCATCACTTCCGGAACGGAGATTTGCATTTTGAATGCCATCTCATACTGCGCAATCCGCGACAGCGTTTCCGGGTCTTTATATTCTTCGTATTGTTCTTTGTTTATTTTATTGATGGCATCGATGGACGCTTTGCGCAAATCCCTGTCCATGCCCTGCGGATCTTTGATAAACAAAACAGGATCACCTTCGCTGCGGCATTGCACACCTTGATATACACTGGGAAGAAACCCACTGCCCCATACGCTCTTGCCAGCATCGGGATTGTTGCCGCCCGAAGTTAGCACGACAAAGCCCGGGAGGTTTTTATTTTCGGAGCCGAGGCCATACGTAACCCATGCGCCCATGCTCGGCCTCCCCAACCGTGCTGTGCCCGTGTGCATCAACAATTGTGCGGGCGCATGGTTGAACTGGTCCGTGGTCACCGCATTTAATATCGCCATCTCGTCCACCACCGTTGCGAGGTGCGGAAGATTTTCTGACAACCACAAACCACTTTTTCCATGTTGGCTAAATTTTGCCTGCGGCCCCAGCATTTTGGGCACACCCCGTATGAACGCAAATTTTTTTCCTTCCAGCAACGATGGTGGACAATCCTGTCCATCGAGTTTAGCAAGCTCTGGTTTGTAGCTGAACAATTCCAATTGCGAAGGCGCTCCCGCCATGTGAATAAAAATCACCGACCGTGCTTTGCCCGGAAACATGGGTGGCCTGGGTGCAAGCGGGTTTGTTTCATCGAACAAAATAGTTGGTGCTGCTGACCGCCCCTCGCAACCAAACAGTGATCCCAATGCCAACGCACCCAACCCCATCGCGCTTTCTTTCAAAAAATGCCTGCGCGTTTGATGGTGCAACATCATTTGATCAGCCTCTTTCTGTAGTCGTTGGTTATGGATTTCTTTTTGGGTCATGGACAAATATGCTTTAACTTTTATTTGCCAAACAAAGGCATATTTCGCGTGCTGCGTTTTACCTATTATGACAGAACGAAATTAAGAAACCAAAGCTACAATTCAACTACATGGCAACTTTGAATGCTATGCCGACAAAACGTCTTCAGACACTTTCTGCCCAACAGCCTGCAAGTTCAATTGCGGAGATAAGATCACGCTCACAGTATCCCTTTTGGAAAGGGCCCGCAATTTTTCGAGCGTAATGGAACCCGTTATGTATTGATGACCATTATTATCTTGATAGACACCTCCAAAATTTTCAAAATCACTTGCCGCAATGGATGTCTTATCCTGGAAGCTTATGACAACATCCACCAAAGCATCATTGGAAAATGAAAAACCTTCTCCCTGTGTGAACTTTTTGTATTCGTAGCGATAATCAAAAGTGAGGGCCGAGATATCGGATAGCACAGCCGAGGCGGTTGGGTAGCTGCCCGCTCCCTTGCCAATAAATATTTGTTTCTCCGCGAAAGCGCCTTCCACCAACACTGCGTTGTATTCATTGCGCACCGAAGCGAGCATGTGGTCTTGCGCGATAAATTGCGGTGCCACAAAGCCAACGATCTTGCCACCGAGTTTGTAGGCACGGGCCACTAATTTGATGGTGAGCTTATTTTCTTTGGCGTACTGCAGGTCTGCTTCTGAAATTTTATCGATGCCCACGTTGACTATTTCTTCGGGCTTCACAAAAACACCAAACGTGTGGGCAATGGCAATCGTAAGTTTAAACTTTGGATCGTAGCCTTTTACGTCCAACGATGGATCGCTTTCGGCAAAGCCTAAATCTTGCGCGGCCTTCAATGCTTCGGGGTAACTTCTCTTCTCGTCAAATACTTTGGTGAGTATGTAGTTGGTGGAGCCATTGAATATACCTTCAATGCTGGTGATCATATCATTGTCATAATACTCTTCCAGGTTGCGCAAGATGGGGATGCTTCCGCACACCGAGCCTTCGTATAAAATAGAGCGGTCGTGTTTCTGCTGAAGGTCATAAATTTCCTGTAGGTGTTCGGCCAACATTTTTTTATTTGCAGTAACTACGTGCTTCCCCTTTTCAACAGCCTTCTTCACAATTTCAAACGCTGCGTTGGCATCGTCAATGAGTTCCACTACCACATCAATTTCAGGATCATTTAAAATATCGGTGGCCTCAAAGGTAAAATAGGAAGCATCAATGGGCCGTTGTTTGTCTTTGTGCTTCACGCAGATTTTCTTGATCTCGGCCTTTACCCCATGTGTTTCGTGCAATACGTGATAGAGGCCCTGGCCTACGCAGCCAAAACCAAACAATCCTATTTTCAATTTCTTTTTCATGTTCAATGTGTTGAGGTGTCGAGGTGCTCAAGTTTTATATCGGATGATTTTAAAAAATTTCTTACCCCGGATTTGAATTGGTCGAACTCCACCAGAAAGCCATCGTGCCCATGCAAGGAAGAAAGCGTGGCAAGCTGTGCCCCTTTGATATTCTGCGACAAGTATTTTTGTTCGTGCAGCGGAAACAATAAATCGGTGTCGATTCCAATCACCAATGTTTTTGCTTTGATCATTTTTAACGCTGCCCCGGTGCTCGTCCTACCCCGCCCTACGTGGTGGCTGTCCATCGCTTTGGTCAGCACCCAATAGGTAAACGCATTGAAGCGGTTCGATAATTTCAGGCCTTGATAACGTTGATAGGAAGCAGCCCTGAAGTTGTCCAACACATCGGCCTTGTTTTCACTTTGTGTTTGCTGGTACGTTTGGTAGGTACGAAACGAAATCATGCCCATGGCACGTGCGGCTTTCATTCCTTCGCTGCCGGCACGTGGGTCACTTTCTTTCCAGGTGGCGTCCGCAGCAATGGCCATGCGCTGTGCTTCGTTTATGGCAATGGCCCAGGGCGAGTGAAACGCGTTGGCGGCAATGGGAATGATGTGGTCAAATAAATCTGGACTCTGAATGGCCCACTCCAACACTTGCTGCCCGCCCAGCGATCCGCCCATCAGGGTGTGGATTTTATGGATGCCCAAATTTTGCCGAAGCTCATCAAAGGCCCGCACAATGTCGCGGTTGGTGATGGATGGAAACTCATGATAAAAGGGTTCGCCCGTATGCGGGTTGAGCGACAAAGGACCTGTAGAACCGTAGCAACCTCCCAACGCGTTGGAGCAAATGATAAAATATTCTTGCGGGTTGAAGGGACCTGCCTGTCCGGTAGGCAGGCCTGCCTGTCCGGTAGGCCGACCTCCTTCTGTAAACAACTCCTTCCACCAATCTGTAAAATCAGAACTGCCGGTGAGGGCATGGCATATCCACACCACATTGTTGCGCTCTTTGTTAAGCTGGCCAAGTGTTGTGTATTTAAGTTGGAAGCCGGGAAGTTTCTCTCCAGCCTCCAACGCAAATTCTTTTGGATAGTGAAAGAGTGTATCTGTTTTTATCATCAAATGACTTTTTTATAAAAAGTTTAAAGTTTCGGGTTTTGAGTCCAAAACGGGTGTCGGCAGTTGAGGCATTTCACTGGGGGCATGGCCAAAGCGAGGCGCAATGGCCACCGGGCTTTCCGTTCCAAGTCCGCCCGGGCACGAGCCCACCCACTTCGGGCTTTCCACTACAATCCCTTGCCCGTTGCGACCGCCCAATATTGCGAACTAACCCGAAACTTTAAACTATCAACTTACGCAACCAACTCTTTCTCAAACACCTTCTCAAACGCCTGTTGCAAATCCGCTTTAATGTCGTCTATGTGTTCGGTGCCCACAGAAATGCGCAATAGGGTTGGCAACACACCGCTCGCCAGTTTTTCTTCTTCCGACAATTGTTGATGGGTAGTGGCCGAAGGCTGAATGATCAAAGTTTTTGAATCGCCCACGTTGGCCAAATGACTTACCAACTTCAGGCTGTCCACAAATTTTGTGGCGTTCTCTTGTGTGCCTTTTACGGTAAACGAAAGCACCGCACCAAATCCATTGCGCAAATATTTTTTGGCAAGTTTATGATACGTGCTGCTTTGCAAGCCAGGATAGTTAACACGTTCCACCAAAGGGTTTTCTTCCAGCCATTGCGCCAATACCAACGCGTTGTCCACAGCGCGCTGAACGCGCAACGACAAAGTTTCCAACCCTTGAAGAAGGAGAAAAGAATTGAACGGGCTTTGTGACGGTCCAAAGTCGCGAAGGCCTTCCACACGCGCGCGGATGATGAAGGCAATGTTGGGCAGGCCCAGCGGATTGCCTTCACCAAACACATCCCAGAATTTCAATCCGTGATATCCCTCCGAAGGTTCTGTGAATTGAGGAAACTTGCCGTTGCCCCAATTATAATTTCCACCATCCACAATCACACCTCCAATGGTAGTGCCATGCCCGCCAATCCATTTTGTTGCTGATTCCACCACTACATTGGCACCGTGCTTTATTGGTTGGAACAAATAGCCGGCTGCACCAAACGTATTGTCAACAATAAGTGGAAGGTCATGCTTTTTGGCCAACGCAGCGATGGCATCAAAGTCGGGGATGTTGAAACCCGGGTTGCCGATGGTCTCTAAATAAATAGCTTTTGTTTTTTTGTCTATGAGCTTTTCAAATGCTTCGGGCTTATCGCCTTCGGCAAAACGCACATCAATGCCCAATCGTTTGAAGGCAACTTTAAATTGATTGTAAGTGCCTCCATACAAAAATGAAGTAGAAACAAAATTGTCGCCCACTTGTAAGATATTGTTGAGGGCGATGAACTGAGAAGCCTGGCCAGAGCCAACGGCCAACGCGGCCACACCACCTTCCAATGCCGCGATGCGTTTTTCAAACACATCGGAAGTTGGGTTCATGATGCGCGTGTAGATGTTGCCAAATTCCTTTAGTGCGAAAAGGTTGGCCCCATGTTCAGAATTTTTGAATACATAAGAAGTGGTTTGATAGATGGGCACAGCGCGCGAACCGGTTGTGGGATCAACATCTTGGCCTGCGTGCAGTTGAAGGGTTTCGAATTTTAAGTTTGACATAGTTGTAAAGTTTTATTGTTGTTAATTAATTGATTTTTTATTGTGTGTTTTTTGGAGCCCGTGTACCAATTGCCCGTCACACGGCAAGGTCAAATCACTGGCTTGTTGCGCAAGGATCAAACGATCGCTTAGCGGCAACAGCACATGCAACAATACTCCGTGTGATAGGGTTGGTTTCCGTGCATGATGGAAATTGAATAAACCCTTTGAAGGGATGCGAGCAGGCCGCGCAGATTGGATGAGATCGAATTGAAAATTTTTTTCATTTTCTTACCGGTTTATAGTTCCCTGAGACCATCTCAGGGTAGGATTTAGCACCTGTTCTTTTCCCGATAGCTATCGGGATCAGGGGGTTGCTAGCGTTTCTTCGAGCCTTGTCTCTCCACGCTTCTTTATAAATCGGTGTGCGATGTGCCTACCGACTATGATGGCACAAACGTATAGTAGTTTAGTAGAGTTTCCAAACCATCGTGTAAAAATTGTTAAAATATTTTTTGCTGACGGGTGTTAGTTTCTTTTTGTGAAGAGAAAAATTCCCCCTCTTTGTGGATATTGGTCTTACTTTGTATAAAGAATTTCCTGCATCCATTACACCTCAATGCCCCCATTCGCAAGGGCCCACTCCACCGGATTGACATATTGCACCAAGACGTTATCTTTTTTATGATTTGGTTTTGGTGTGGTGGTGATGATCACCCCTTTTTTGGATTTCAATTTTTTGCAGGCGTGCAGCAGGCCGTCCAGCTCGCGTGTGTGTGTGTCGGGGTCATCCACGGTATATGAAACTTGGATGGGCAAGGCTCTCTCTTTGTCGAACAAAACGAAATCGCACTCCTTGCCATTTTTGTAATAATAGATTTCCTTCTTCTGCCTTCGGAACTCGAGGTAACAAAGGTTTTCCAGCAAGTGCCCGTGGTCTTTGCTGAACTTGAACGTGAGGGCATTGAGCAAGCCATTGTCTATGAAATAATTTTTCTTGTCGCTGTGGGTGCGCTTCAGTTCCGAGAAGTCAAACTTTGAAACCGGTAATGAGAGGTACACGGCCTTAGCTCCTTCGTTCACTGCGTACAAAAAATTCTTGTCGAGCTTGTAGCCTTGCGAGCGAAGCTCGTTGTAGATTTTGTTGAGCGAGAGGTAGGAACAGGTTGTGGCGGCCAACCGTTTGAGAAAATATTTTATGATGGTTAGGTTGGTGAACTTGTAGCGCTCTACCAAGTCTCTATACGTCATCACATCAAAATATTCTTGCAGTGCCTGCACTTTCAAATTTTCGGGAAGCATGACTACTTCGGGATATCCACCCTCTTCCAAGTAGGCAAGGAAGTGTTTATTTATTTTCGCTTTGGTCGCGGTGTTTTGTTTTTTGAAATCAACTTTTTTGAAGGAAAGATATTCACGGAACGAAAGCGGGAGTATTTCAAACGTGAGGGTGCGCCCGCGCATGGCGGTGGCTATCTCCATGCTCAATAGGTTGGCGTTGGAGCCCGTTAAGAATATGTTTTTTGTGTGTTTATCGTAACACCGTCTCGCAAATTTTTCCCAGTCGGCTATATTTTGGATTTCATCGAAGAAGAAATAGCATTCCTTCCATTTTATATCGGGATAGAGCTCGTGATAAGCCTTGAGCACCAGGTCCAAGTCTTCGGCCTTCAGGTTCAGCCGTTCATCTTCAAAGTTGAGGTAGAGTATGTTGCGTTTGTCCACCCCGCTGTCAACCAATTGCTTCATGAGGTGGAGGAAGTAAAAACTTTTGCCACTGCGCCTGGGGCCTATCAGCGATATGACCTTGCCCGACCGGACAGGCAACACCAACTCGCGCGGGGCAACTTCTTCGAGCGGTGCTGAGTGGAAATCGGCTATGATGTCTTTGATTACTTGTTTCATACTACCGCCCAAAGGTAAGATAATTACCTGCAATGCAAGACGGTTTTTATTAATGTTTCTTGAAATTCAAGAAACTTAATAAACTCATTTTTGCCCACTCAGACGAATTTCGTATCCAAAACTTGCTTTTGCTCCTATAAATATAAAACAGCCATTTTACACATAACACAATCCTATACTATATAATAGAACGATAAGGGGAATTTTTAAAAATTAAATTCTACTGACAAAAGTGATGACCGGATTTTCCCGGGTTCGTGGGCCGGTCGGTTAAAGTTTTCATTTTCATCAACTAAAGTTAACCAAAATAATTTTGCATTTTATCCTTACGTGAGCATGCCGCCATCCACTTGAATGACTTGTCCGGTAATATAGGCCGACATGTCGGAAGCGAGGAACACGCAGGCATCGGCCACGTCTTCGGGCTTGCCACCTCGTTTCAATGGAATGGCATCGCGCCACGTTTGCACGGTTTTCTCATCGAGCTTGGCTGTCATTTCTGTTTCTATAAAACCCGGGGCTATGGCATTGCTGCGAATGCCGCGCGATCCTAATTCAAGCGCAATTGATTTTGTGAAGCCAATGATTCCCGCTTTGCTTGCCGCATAATTTGCCTGCCCGGCATTGCCTTTTAATCCCACCACGGAAGTCATATTGATAATGGAGCCGCCCCGTTGTTTCATCATGGGCTTGCAGGCTGCCTTCACCGTGTTGAAGCACGATTTCAAATTTACATTCATGATTTTGTCCCACGCCTCCTCGGTCATGCGCAGCAGCAGGTTGTCCATAGTGATGCCCGCATTGTTCACCAAAATATCCAGCGATCCAAATTCGGCCACCACCTCATTGATCAGTTTATCGGCTTGTGCAAAGTCGGATGCATCGGAGCGATAGCCTTTTGCTTTCACACCGTTTGCGGCAAGCTCGGCCTCCAATGCCAGCCCTTGTTCAACACTGGAAAGGTAGGTGAAGGCCACGTTGGCGCCTTGTTCGGCAAATTTTATGGCAATGGATCTGCCAATGCCTTTGGAAGCACCCGTGATGAGGGCGGTTTTATTTTGCAGGAGTTTCATTTGTGTTTGGTTATGGAAAAAATTTATAAATCTTTTTTCGATTCGTTAGCTTTTTGTAATACTCCCTTGCCTCATTTACCGAGAGCCGATCGGCCTCATTGTTTTTTATCATTTTCTCACCGTGCACATAAATCCTACATGACCTTTTCCATTTTTTCAAATGTTTTTATGTCCAATTGAACTGCGATTTTTTTATTGCGTTCGTTTACAATGTGTTCTCTTAATGGTTCTCTGTGTGCTGTAAAGTTGAAACTTTTCGTGCCTTTTTCAAAAATGCCATACAGCTATTATTAACAGAAACGAGGAGCCAAGACACCTTTGAGATGTCTTGCGCTTTGTTAACATTTTACAGATGTACACTCTTCAATTATTCGTACTACACGTATTTCTGTGAAACCCCGGCAAAGGATAGAAGTGAAAAGCCTGCCTTTGCCGAAACGGTATGTGCAGGCAGGCCCGAAGTGCGTTGGATTTGCGCGCAGGCCGGACCACTCGAAGCGCGCGGCAGGCTTGGAACGGATAGCCTGAACGGACGGGCAGGGATAGCCTGGTGGCCCCGAAGTTTCGGGGCCATGCCGCCATATATTTTCATAAAAAATCCAGATAGAACCCAACTATTATTATAAACACATAACCCTTCTTAAATAAAACTGTACCCTTATATTTGATGCTGATTTTAAAAAATAATGTCTATGGCAAATTATGATCTGATCGTTATTGGCTCCGGCCCCGGTGGATATGTAGCCGCAATACGCGCCTCGCAGTTGGGAATGAAAGTAGCCGTGGTGGAAAAAGCCGAACTGGGTGGCATCTGCCTCAACTGGGGTTGCATCCCAACTAAAGCATTGTTAAAGAGCGCCAATGTGCTTGAATACATAAAGCATGCGGCTGACTACGGCATCACCGTGAAAGAAGCCGCTGCCGACATAACGGGCATGGTAAAGCGCAGCCGCGATGTGGCCGCAGGCATGAGCAAAGGTGTACAGTTTCTGTTCAAGAAAAATAAAATAGAGCAGATAGCCGGGCACGGCAAATTGAAGAAGGGCAACAAAGTAGAAGTGACCGATGCCGCTGGAAAAAAGACCGACTACGAAGCAAAACATATAATACTTGCAACCGGTGGCCGCTCGCGCCAGCTGCCCAGCATGCCCATTGATGGAAAGAAAATAATTGGATACCGCGAGGCGATGGTGTTGCCCGAACTCCCAAAAAAAATGTTGGTGGTGGGATCGGGTGCCATCGGTGTTGAGTTTGCTTATTTCTACAGCACCCTGGGCACAGAAGTAACGATCGTGGAATTCCTTCCGCGCGTGGTGCCCGTGGAGGACGAAGAAGTGTCGAAGCAATTGGAGAAGTCATTCAAAAAAATGGGCATGACTATCTACACCAATTCGGAGGTAACAAAAGTTGATACCAAAGGAAAAGGCTGCATGGCCACCGTGAAAACCCCGACCGGTGAAATAAAAATTGAAACAGACATTGTGCTTTCGGCTGTAGGTGTTGCCTCTAATATTGAAAACCTGGGGCTGGAAGAAGCAGGTGTGAAAACTGAAAAAGGAAAAGTGTTGGTGGATGATTTTTATAAAACCAATATTGCCAATGTGTATGCCATTGGCGATATCACCAAAGGCCAGGCACTTGCGCACGTAGCCTCTGCCGAAGGTATTATTTGTGTAGAAAAAATAGCAGGGCAAAATCCACATCCTTTAGATTATAATAACATTCCGGGCTGCACCTATTGCTCACCCGAAATTGCATCGGTGGGATTTACTGAAGAAGCAGCCAAAAAAGCTGGCTATCAAATTAAAGTGGGCAAGTTTCCATTCACCGCCTCGGGCAAAGCAAAAGCGGCCGGAGCAAGCGATGGTTTTGTAAAACTTATTTTTGATGCCAAGTATGGCGAGTGCTTAGGTGCGCACATGATCGGGGCCAACGTAACAGAAATGATTGCCGAGGTTGTTGCCATTCGCAAACTTGAAACCACGGGCCACGAAATCATCAAAACAGTGCACCCGCACCCCACCATGAGCGAAGCCATTATGGAAGCCGCTGCCGCTGCTTATGGAGAGGTGATACATCTATGATTTTTTTTTGAGTGCAGGTTGTGGGTCAACAACATTTCTGACCAACATCAACGCTGGGGATAAGGATGGCATACTTTTATTAATAATCTATCAGCATAACGAGGGTCACTTCTCATTAATTCATAGCGAGGGGCTGGGTTCGATAACTATTGGAATTAGTTGTGCCTGAAGTTTGACCCCTTGGGCTTTTTAGTGAAGTAATAATTTCCTTTATCGCATTCGCAGCTTTGTTTACCTGATTTCTATAATCGGTTTTATTCTGATTGTCGGTTTTGTTGTCAGTAGGTTTTAGCGGACGATTAACTCCCGCTTCTTTGTAAATAAATTCAATCGCCCTTAACACACCACCAATTTCATTTTCAAGAAGTAATTTGTCCTCCACATCCAGGTCATGGATTTTAATAGGAAGGATCCTGCTCGCCACATTTCCATTGCTCAATTTTATATCCCTGCCAAACGACCTCACCCCCGACCCCTCTCCAGAGGAGAGGGGAGCGTCCTCATTGCACATTCGGTTAAACGCAACAAACTCATGCTCCCAAGCAAAAGATTTGTATCGCAGTAGGTTTGCGAGATGATGGGGATGAAGATGAGGCACTTTAATTTTCCTTCGAGACTTTTGTCAACGTGGTGCGTTTCGAGGAGGCCATCGTGGGGGTTTTTGTCGAAGTAGATGGTGAGCGGTTCTTTGATGGTGGCAGCCAACTCTTCTTGTAAAGCATTGACAAACTCTGTTACCCAGCCGCTGCGGTTATCGTTGTAGCGGTAACTTATAAAAATATCATACTCAAAGCCAGGTAAAATCGCCATAGTGTAATGATAGACAATGTAAATATACAATCCATACCGCCCATGGTGTGATACGCGGTAGCCATCTGATAAATTTTCAAATTGAGGTTATTCGAATTCTTCCCACATTTTCTTCATCCTGACAAGTAAGTTTTGAAAGCGTGGTTCATCTTTTAGCAATTGATTGATAGGATCTTTTGAAGAGAGCAATGGATAGTTACAAAACCCACTGTTAACAGATTTTTCTAGCCATTCAAATGTTTCTTCTTTCATATTGGAAAAACAAAAAATTTGTGCAAAGAGATGAGAAAACTGAAAGTCCCTAAGTGCCCAGGCCTTTAGTTCAGATGTAACCATGGAGCGGACCTCATCACTTTTTTGAAGTAATGCCGATATCTCAATATTCAAGGCTATGCTGAAAAAGTCTGTTGATCCGTAAGGCCCTTTATTTTTTAAAAAAGACAATGAATCATTTCTGTTGCCTGAGCAGGCAAGTACTACACTATAGAATAATTTGTAGATGTTATTTTCAGGCTCACGCTCAACACCTTTTTGGATATATGGAAGTGCTTCACTGTAATTACCTTGATACATTAAAATAAATCCGGGCGCCATAATAGTTATAGTTCCAAGAGGGTCTATCCTCGACATTTTATTCATTAATTCCAATGCTTTTTCCCTTTTTCCCATCGTCAAATAGGTTGTCAACATCCACAGCGTAGCATCAAAATCATTCGGTCTATAGGTCAGCACTTTTTTAAAATGGACATTGGCCATTTGGGGTTGCCCACGGAATGCCTGATAGATTAGTCCAACGACCAAATGTCCATCGGGAGATTCTGGATCAATTTCAAATGCCTTTTTGACATATTCTTCTGCTTTTCTCGTATTCGTTTCAACGTCAATTCCTAAGTTGGAATAGCTCCAATACGTGTAAGCTAAACCAGCAAATAATACAGCATTAGGACCAACCATTTCCAAAGCACCATTCAGTAGATCAAGGGCTCTATTAAAAGCTTGGTCATTCCATAGCATAAGTTCATGCTTTGCTCTTAGATAGTAATCAAACGCTGCAACGTTATTTATTGAATGTTCAGAAAGCCATTTATTCTCATCTAACGATAATTTTATTTTTAACTCTTCAACAATTGCTTTTGATACTTTTTCCTGTATTGAGAATACATCTTCTAAAGTCCCGCTATATTTCTCCGCCCAAAGGTGTGCATCGGAGTCAACATCAATAAGTTGCGCAGTTATACGTAATTGATCACCTGCTTTTCTTATGCTACCTTCGAGAACATACTTAACATTTAACTCCCTTCCTATTTCGCTGATCTTCTTTGAAGTTCCCTTAAATGTCATGGCTGAACTTCTTGAGATTACCAGTAAAGCATGAATGTGAGATAAGTCGGTAATAATTTCTTCGGTCAGCCCATCACTGAAATATTCTTGCTCTGGATCATTGCTTATATTGACAAAGGGTAGTACGACAATTGACTGTCTTGAAATTTCTATTTTAGGAGTTAGTGTATTATGAGAGGATAGGGCTGTTTTCGAAGTTGGATTCATAGCACCAACAAGAATTTCTTTGATGGCATTTGCTGTTTTGTTTACCTGATTTCTATAATCCGTTTTATTTTGATTGTCAAGTTTATTGTCAAATGCCCTGAGTGGGCGATTGACGCCTGGCTCCCTATAAATAAACTCAATCGCCCTCAATGCTCCACCGATTTCTTTTTCAAGAAGCACTTTGTCCTCTGCATCCAAGTCATGGATTTTTATCGGAAGGATGCGGCTTGCTACGTTACCGTTGCCCAGTTTGATTTCCCTTCCAAGAGACCTCACCCCCAGCCCCTCTCCGGAGGAGAGGGGAGCGCCTTCGTTTGCCAGCTTATTGAATGCAACAAACTCATGCTGCCAAGCAAATGATTTTGTATCGCAATAGGTTTGGGAAATGATGGGGATGAAGATGAGGCACTTCAATTTTTCTTCGAGGCTCTTGTCAACATTGTGGGTTTCCAATAAACCATCGTGTGGATTTTTGTCGAAGTAGATGGTAAGCGGTTCTTTGATGGTGGCAGCCAACTCTTCTTGTAGGGCATTGACAAACTCCGTTACCCAGCCACTGCGGTTATCGTTGTGGCGGTAACTTATAAAGATGTCATATTCAAAATCAGGTAAAACTGCCATGCTGCTAAGATACTGAATTGTTGCCTGTCCACTGTAGCTTCAGCGAAGCTTGGCAAACTTGCTACGCTTTTTTACAACTATGGTCGGCATATATTTATTTTTTACATGTTGTCAAATTTAAGAACTTATAAGCTTATAAGGCTTTAACCAAAATGGCCTTATGGTTTATTTGTTTTAAAAATCTCTACCTCTGTTTCTGTCAACGCGCCATAAACAAAAAAAACCTTTTGGATATCTGCTAAATATTTTGAGAGCATGATCTGATAGAGCCTTCTTTTGGCCGGGGTGTTTCCCTCTGCCAAAACGATTACGCGAGGATGGGCATTTCTATGATCCTATGTTGTGATTCAAATTTAATTGTAGGGGCATGACCGTTGTTAGAGTTGGTCGCCTGACCAACTTTTCTCTAATCTCACGTTCTCGTAACATTTTTTTTTAACAACTTGAAATGCACCGTATAAATCCCTACGCCCTAAAATCAATCTAAAATACTTAGTTTTAGGCCTTCATTAAAAAAAAAGAATTGCCCTGCCATCATGTGGACTAACATAGCCAATTTTATTATCCGGTTTCGCCTGCCTCTTACGGTTGTCATTGCACTAACTACCGTGGTGATGGGCTACTATGCCTCGAAGGTGGAGATGAGCTATGACTTTGCCCGCACCGTGCCGCTGGATGATCCGGAAATGGTGTTCCTCAAAAAATTTAAAGAGCAATTTGGTGAAGATGGAAATGTGGTGGCCGTTGGCCTTCGCGACAGTGCCATTTATCAGGCCGGCAATTTTGAAAAATTCCGGTTGCTGAGTGAGAAGATAAAATCCATCGAGGGTGTGAACAGTGTGTTGTGTGTGCCCACCATAAAAATAATCCGGAAAGACACGGCCAACGCGCGCTTTAAATTAGAAGACCTTTTTCCCAAACGTGAGCTTGCACAAACCGAACTCGACAGTTTGTTGGGAGTTTTCCGCAACCAGAAATTCTACATGGGGCAAATAGTGAATGAAGGCAACGGTGCCACCATGATGATTGTATCTATCCATAAAGATTACGTCAACTCAAGCAAACGCGTTGACATCACCAACGGGCTGGTGGAGGCGGGCACTGAATTTACCAACAACACACAGATTGAATTGCGCTATGCGGGCCTTCCGTTTGTGCGGTCGGTGGTAGCGGTGCAGGTGCGAAAGGAAATGCAACTCTTTCTTGCCTTGTCTGCATTGGTAACAGGCCTGATCATGTTCTTGTTTTTCCGTTCATCGCGCGCGGTGTTATTTTCTATGATCGTGATCGGCATTGTGGTGGTGTGGGTGTTGGGCACACTGGCCCTGTTTGGTTATAAGATCACGTTGCTGAGCGGACTTATCCCTCCGGTGATCGTCACCATCGGCATCACCAACGCCATCTACTTGTTGAACAAATATCATTTGGAATTTGCCAAGCACAACGACAAAGCCCTGGCCATATCTACGGTAGTAAAGAAAATGGGCCTCGCTACTTTTCTCACCAATCTTACCGTAGCCATCGGGTTTCTTACTTTGCTCTCTACCGATATTTTAATCCTCCGCGAATTTGGTATTGTGGCGGGCATCAACATTATGGTGCTCTTTGTGGTGAGCCTGATTATGCTGCCGGGAATTTTTTCGTGGCTGCCCGAGCCGGAGGCCAGACACCTGCGCCATCTTAACTTTAAAATATTAGGAAAGTTTGTGCGGGCCACCGACCTTACCGTGCACCGCCATCGTATAATAATTTATTCTGTGTCAATAGCGTTGGCAGTGATTTCGGCATTTGGCATGAATCAGTTGCAATCCATTTCTTTTATTGTAGATGATATTCCGGAGGAAAGCCAGATCAAGAAAGACCTCCATTTTTTTGAAGCGAACTTTAGCGGCATCATGCCCTTGGAAATCATGGTGGACACCGGCAAGCGCAGGGGCATTCTCGATGTAAAAAATTTAAAAACCATTGATGCCTTTGAAAGTTTCCTCGATTCCATCTCGGTAGTGTCGCGGCCTGTGTCGGTAGTCAGTTTGGTGAAAGCCTCTAAGCAAGCTTTTTATAATGGCAACCCGGCACGCTATGAGCTGCCCACCGGCCAGGAGCGCGGGTTTATTTTGCGCTACATGAAAGGGCAAAACGATGCGAGCGGTCTTTTAAATTCGTTTGCCGATTCCACCTTTCAGAAGATGCGCATCTCCCTGCAAATTGCCGACATCGGTTCCATAAAATTGGATTCGCTCGTAAGCACGGTGATTGAACCACGCATGCTCGGATTCTTTGAGGGCACCGATATAACTGGAACGGTGACGGGCTCAACAAAAATTTTCATCAAGGGAAATAATTTTTTGATCGCCAACCTGCAGGAGAGTTTGTTGTTGGCGTTTATCCTCATCACCTTATCCATGGCCTTCTTGTTTGCCAATGTGCGCATGATCATCATTTCACTCATCCCCAATTTGCTGGCACTCATGATCACGGCCGGCCTCATGGGTTTTCTCGACATCCCACTGAAAGCAAGCACCGCCCTTATCTTTAGCATCACCTTCGGTATTTCCGTGGATAACTCCATTCGCTTTTTGGCCAAGTATAGGCAGGAGCAGTTCGCCAACAATTTCTTTGTGCCCGTGTCAGTGAGCGAGAGCATTCTGGAAACAGGCAAGAGCATCATCTACACTTCCATCGTGCTCTTTGCCGGCTTCATCATTTTTGCTTTCTCGTCTTTTGGTGGCACCATTGCGCTGGGCATATTGACATCTACCACATTAGTGATCTCTATGTTCACCAATTTATTCTTGCTGCCCGCACTGATCATGACCTTCGACAAACCTAAGCGCGTGAAAGAACATTTGCCCATTGATGATGTTGAGCCGAGCTTCTATGGCGAGCATGACGATGAGGAAATTGACCTGAGCAAAATCAGGATACACGACCGCCAGGGGTCGGCTGAGTAAAAGGTGCAAAGGCACTGACATCTTCGGTGCCGTGGGACTAAGTACTCTATAGTTTAGTATCAATTGCCACGGGCTTAAGCCCGTGGCAATTGAACATCAGTAGGAGTGGGCTTTAGCCCAACTATGAATTCCAAAACCGTTTCACTCATTCTCCAATATAAAAATTGAAATAAACGATGCTTAATCCGCAAGCACCCGCACCATCACATCTTTATAAAACACTTTGCTCTTAGGGTCGTGCCCCTGCAAAGCAATGGTGCCGCCCGAAAGCCGGCCGTTTTCCCCCTCGGTATAGTCGTTGATAACTTTATCGTTGATCTTCACAATGATCCTTTTGCCTTGCACAATAATGTGTTGGGTGTACCATTCGTTGTCTTTGGCAGTTGCTTCCTTCACATCCTGCACGGCATAAATGCTTCCCGTCTTCCGCCAATCGGTATGCGTTTGGTTCACTTGTATTTCATAGCCCTTCGAAGGCCATCCGGTTTCTTGATAGTCAGTGTGGATGAACAGGCCTGAGTTGGAGCCGGGTGTTGTCATCACCTGGAGTTTAAATTCAAAATTTTTGAAAGTGTGATCCATGAAGGGGCCTGTGTAAAACAAATGAGCACGTTCGCCAAACACCACAATCATTTCATCCTGAATGGTGAAGGTGGAAGGGTTTTCGCTCGCCTTCCAGCCATCGAACGATTTGCCATCGAAAAGTTTTGTCCACTTGCCGGGCTTTTTCTTTTGATCGATTCCTGAGTAAGATGTCAACATTAAAAGCAAGGCGACAATGGCAAAAGAGGTTTGTATGGTTTTCATAAAAATTTGATTTTCATTAAAGCTACCATTAACCTCGAATTCTTACGAATAGAAATATTTGAGCGGTCAGGTAACACTTCGAAGGATTCGTCACTGCTTCGCAACACGCTTCTAAAATTGGTTCTCTCACGAATGCCCAATGGACAAAAAATCCTAAATTGCGCCCTTATTTTTTACAAGAAGTGAGCAGATACAGAGAATTTAAAGAATTGAACCTGGCCCAAGTGGCTTCGGAGATATTGGCGTTCTGGAAACAAGAAAAGATTTTTGAAAAATCGGTGAGCAACCGCGAAGGCTCGCCCTCCTTTACTTTTTACGAAGGGCCACCATCGGCAAACGGTACCCCCGGCATTCACCACGTGATGGCCCGCACGGTAAAAGATATTTTCTGCCGCTTCAAAACATTGCAGGGCTTTCAGGTAAACCGCAAAGGCGGATGGGATACGCACGGCTTGCCGGTGGAACTACAAGTGGAAAAGGAGTTGGGCATCACCAAAGATGATATCGGCAAAAGGATATCTATCGAAGACTACAACAAGAAGTGCCGCGAAACGGTGATGAAGTACAAAGACCAGTGGGACGACCTCACCTTGAAGATGGGCTACTGGGTTGACCTCGACAAACCCTACATCACCTACCAGAAAGAATACATTGAATCACTGTGGTGGATACTGAAACAACTATACGATAAAAAATTGTTGTACAAAGGCTACTCCATCCAACCATATTCACCAGCAGCGGGAACGGGCTTGAGTTCGCACGAACTGAACTTGCCCGGTTGCTACAAAGATGTGAAAGACACTTCGGTGGTGGCTCAGTTTAAAGTAATAAATAATGATCAGTCAAGAGACTTGTTTACAGGAATTGATGGAGAGTTGTTTATCTTGGCTTGGACAACAACCCCTTGGACATTAACGTCAAATACCGCTTTAGCTGTTGGGAGAAATATTGCCTACGTTTCAATCAAGACATTAAATCGCTATACCCAAAAACCAGTAAACGTTATTCTGGCGAATGCTCTATTTGAAAAACTCCTTGACTCAAATTATTACAATAGAGTATATGAAGATGGAGATATTAAAATTGGTGGAAAGAAGATACCTTATAAAATTAATCGATATACTTCCTTTCCGGTTGCCCCAACAGATTACGCTTATTTTTTAGGGGAAAAACTCATAGGCCTTCGCTACGAGCAACTCATGCCTTATCTCAAACCATTCTATGATGCCGACAAAGCATTCCAAATTGTGGCGGGAGATTTTGTGACCACCGAAGATGGCACGGGCGTAGTGCACATTTCGCCAACCTTCGGTGCCGATGACTTTAAAGTGGCCAAGCAAAATGGAATCCCCGCGCTCACGATCAAAGATGAAGCCGGCAACGAGGTTCCTATCGTTGACAGAAAAGGAAAATTTATTTCTGAAATAGGAAAACACCTTGTGCAAGGAGTAAAGAAGTTTGGGATCAAAACACATAAGCCGCTTGGCGCAGATGATTTCTATGTAAAGAATTATACCAACGAAGACGAAACCCATCCGGATTATAAAAACACGGACGTCATCATCTCCATCATTTTAAAAGAAGAAAACAAAGCATTTAAAGTAGAAAAATACGAACACACCTATCCGCACTGCTGGCGCACCGATAAGCCCGTGCTGTATTATCCGCTCGACAGCTGGTTTATAAAAACCACGGCATTGAAAGACCGGATGGTGGAGTTGAATAAAACCATCAACTGGAAACCGGAATCAACAGGCGCAGGCCGCTTTGGCAATTGGTTGGAAAACCTTGTTGACTGGAACCTTTCGCGGTCACGCTATTGGGGCACACCGCTTCCCATTTGGAGATCGAAGGATACGAAAGAAGAAATTTGTATCGGCTCCATTCAACAATTGAAAACCGAAATTGAAAAAGCTTCCCGCTCAGGAATCCAGAATCCAGAATCCAATCTTGAAGACTTGCACCGGCCCTATGTAGATGAAATTGTTTTGATCAGCGCAAGCGGGCAACCTATGTACCGTGAAGCAGATTTGATTGACGTATGGTTCGATTCAGGTGCGATGCCTTATGCACAGTGGCACTATCCGTTTGAGAACAGAGAAATATTTGAAAAGAGTTATCCTGCTGATTTTATTGCAGAGGGTGTCGATCAAACCCGCGGCTGGTTTTTTACGCTCCATGCGATCGCTGCTTTACTGTTTGATAGTGTGTCGTTTAAGAACGTACTCTCTACTGGTCTCGTCCTCGACAAAGACGGCAACAAAATGTCGAAGCGCAAGGGCAACGTGGTCAATCCCTTTACGACGCTTGAAAAG
>JAYVAI010000176.1:0-4450 GCA_043751075.1 Cyclobacteriaceae bacterium
CTTCACTGTAACAATAGATCGTTTCCTTTTTGTTGCGCACCCGGAACAAAGGCGTTTCCAAAATATAAATATGGCCTGCCTTCACCAAGTCGGGAAAGAATTGAAGAAAGAAAGTCATCAACAGCAACCGGATGTGCATGCCGTCCACATCGGCATCGGTGGCCACAATCACTTTGTTGTAGCGCAGGCCATCCATGCCATCTTCAATGTTGAGTGCATGTTGAAGAAGGTTGAACTCCTCATTTTCATACACAACTTTCTTGGTCAGCGAAAAGCAGTTCAGTGGCTTGCCGCGCAAGCTGAACACGGCTTGTGTCTCCACATCCCTCGACTTGGTGATGGAACCACTGGCCGAGTCCCCTTCGGTGATAAAGACTACCGACTCGGCACCCTTCTCTCCTTTCTCATCATTAAAATGAAAACGGCAGTCGCGCAGTTTTTTGTTATGAAGGTTTGCTTTCTTAGCGCGGTCGTTGGCAAGTTTTTTTATACCGGCAATTTCCTTGCGCTCGCGCTCCGATTGCATGATGCGCTTGAGCATGGCATCGGCCACGCCTGGGTTTTTGTGCAGAAATATTTCTAGCTCTTTGGCAACAAAATCGCCAACAAAATTTTTGACGGTGACACCATCCGGAGCCATGTTCATCGATCCCAACTTTGTTTTGGTTTGCGATTCAAACACGGGCTCTTGCACACGCACGGCCACGGCAGCCACTACGCTTGCGCGGATGTCTGAGGCATCAAAATCTTTTTTGTAAAAGTCGCGCACGCCCCGTATCATCCCTTCGCGGAAAGCGGCCAGGTGAGTGCCACCCTGTGTGGTGTTCTGGCCATTGACGAATGAGTAATATTCTTCGCCATACTGGTTGCCATGCGTGATGGCCACCTCAATGTCTTCTCCTTTAAAGTGAATGATTGGGTAACGGATTTCTTCCGGATCGGCTTTTTGTTTTAGCAAATCGAGCAGGCCATCCTTTGAATAGAATTTTCTGCCATTACAATTCATGGTGAGCCCTGCATTGAGAAAGGCGTAGTTCCACATCAAATCATCCAAATACTCAGGTATGAAATGATAATGCTTGAACATGGTGTTGTCCGGTTCGAACTCTACCAATGTTCCGTTCCTTTCATCGCTCTTGCTTTCTTTGGCGTCTAAGGTGAGGATGCCTTTTTTGAATTCTGCCAATTTGGTTTTGCCATCGCGAAAAGCCTGCACTTTGAAATAATTCGAAAGCGCATTCACTGCTTTGGTACCAACGCCATTCAACCCAACCGATTTTTGAAAAGCCCCTGAGTCGTACTTGGCACCTGTATTGATTTTTGAAACCACATCCACCACTTTGCCCAGTGGTATGCCACGGCCATAGTCGCGCACCATCACATGCTGGTCGGTGATCTTCACATCAATGTTTTTGCCATAGCCCATCATGTGCTCGTCAATGCAATTGTCTATCACCTCTTTCACCAGCACATAAATGCCATCGTCTTTGGCCGAGCCATCGCCCAACTTGCCAATGTACATGCCTGGCCGCAGCCGGATGTGCTCACGCCAATCGAGCGAGCGAATGCTCGATTCGTTGTATTCAATTTCCTTCGCCATGTTTTAGTTCTATTTTAAAAATCGCGCAAAGTTTAAAAAATCAACCTGAACTTCCGTTGTGAAAATTCCAATTCGAGGTTGTTAAACACTGATCTGAAAGTGATTCAAAAAATAACCAGGCTCAAATCTCTTCGAAGGAAACGAATTTTATGATCACTTCAAGCACCGAAAGGAATTGCCATCCTACAAAAAAAATAAAGTAAAGGATGGTAAGTGATTGATTTTCAGGAATCAAAACACACTCAACCAAACTCCTTATTTGGATAGAAATTTTTGTGAAAAGAAATAAACAGGCCAACTGATTATCCAAACACAAACCAAAATCAGGCTCCCATAAACGGCAGGCCCCATCTGACCATAATCGTAACGCTCGCCACCGTTGAAGACATGCAAAAAGCCCAGCGAGGTTAAAAAAAAGAAATTGAACGTGACAACAAGACCATAGAACCAGGAAATAAACCCGGTGCCCTTGGCAAACAATCGGCTTACGGCAAAAACCAATACATTGACCAACGCAACAAGAGCAAGAGAGAAATAAAAGAAACCGCTCCTCGATATGGAGAGGCCACTATCTGATTCTGAGAACAATACCTGCTCGGGCATGCCTGCATACACATAAAAAAACACGACACCCAGAAACATTAAGGAAAAGAACCATACACCTTTGAATATCTTTATCACCATGTGGCTAAATTTGTGCGCAAAACTAACTGATATTTTAGATCTGATCTCTGATCAAACGAAAAGTTCGCAAAGAATCGCAGAGAAAAGTAAAAAGTAGTGAAGGTGTAATATGAAGTAAAATTAATTCTGAGCGTTGTTTTGTGTATTTGCTTTGAGGTTTAAATCCTAATTTTAGAGCATGAAAAAAATTGTCCTGCTAGTGCTCTCTTTGTTTTTTGTTGCCTGTGGCAAACCCCTGCCCGACCTCGCCCCTATCGACCTTGCCCAATGGAAAGAAGATAAAGCCGGATGCAACAAACTGAGATATTCTTTTGTGGAGGAATTGAAAATCCAAAAAGATGAATTGAAAGGGTTAAGTGAGAAAGATATAATTGGGCTGCTGGGCCGGCCCGACCGCAATGAATTATATAAACGGAACCAAAAATTTTATTATTACGATGTTGAGCCCGGCAAAAAATGTGGCACACTAAACAAGACCACGCAACAACTTGTCCTTCGCTTCAATGCTATGGGTATGGCCAAAGAAGTTTCAATAGAATTGATGGAGTGATCAACGCTAGCTGTGAAGCGCGTTAGTTTGTATGGGATGTCTTTTTTTTAATGCGTGGTTGATGTTGCTTCTCAACACATTTACCAAAGCATCTTTCTTTTTATAATTGAAGGGATATAGAAGGGAAGGTTTGAAATAAAACTTTTTCCCCAGTTGCTCGGCTGTAAACAGTTCCACTTCATACACACCGCCAAGCGATTTAATATCCACCTCTTTAATATTCTCCAACGGTATCACAAGGTCCTGATCTTTCTGTATCACATAAAGAAACTCATCATCAAACTCTACCCGGTACACATTTCGGTTGATGCGTATCCATCCATAAATCAGGAACAGAAAATATATTGACATTATTGGAAAATTGTCAAACCACTTTCCTTGTGCAGACTCGTAGATCGAATTGGCAACAAAAAATGCCGCCACCCCCACCAGCAAAACCAACACACTGATCTTGTAAAATGCCAGATACCGTGTGGACAAACTCTTGATGCGTTGATTTTTCATTTCAGCCATTATCTTTACAAGAAGTTAATATACACACTTTGATGAAAAATATAGCGGTAATTGGTTCGGGCACTATGGGAAACGGCATTGCCCATGTTTTCGCTCAATATGGATATTCAGTTAGCCTCATTGATATTTCTGATGAGGCCTTGAAGAAATCGGTAGCTACCATTGAAAAAAACCTCACGCGCCAAGTGGAGAAAGGTGTTGTTACCGAAGACGCGAAGAAAAAAGCATTGGCCAACCTAACCACCACCACCTTTATGAAAGAAGGTGTGCACCAAGCAGAATTGGTGATTGAAGCTGCCACGGAAAACCTCGATTTGAAACTAAAGATTTTTAGGGAGTTGGATGAGTGCACCAAGCCCAACACGATACTGGCAACAAATACATCGTCCATCTCGATCACCAAAATTGCCTCTGTAACCAAAAGCCCCGACCAGGTTATAGGCATGCACTTTATGAACCCGGTGCCCGTGATGAAATTAGTGGAAGTAATTCGCGGCTACCGCACCAGCGATGCGGTGACTTCGCAGATCATGGATCTTTCGCGCCAATTGGATAAAGTGCCTGTTGAAGTAAACGACTATCCTGGTTTTGTTGCCAACCGTATTTTAATGCCCATGATCAATGAAGCTATATACACCTTGCATGAAGGTGTTGCAGGCGTGGAAGAAATTGATACCGTTATGAAACTGGGCATGGCCCACCCCATGGGCCCGTTTCAGTTGGCCGACTTCATTGGCCTCGATGTGTGCCTTTCTATTCTGAACGTGCTTTACAACGGGTTTGGAAATCCTAAATATGCACCTTGCACGTTGCTGGTAAATATGGTGCATGCCGGCCACCATGGCGTGAAAACCGGCAGTGGTTTTTATCAATATAAAACTGACAGCAAAGAATTAATAGTGGCCGAACGTTTCCGCAAATGATACAAGAAAGGGACAAAAATTTTATTGACTATTGGCGAACGAAGAGAACAGCCGGGCGATGGAGATATTCATTCCGCCATGGCGTGCTCTACTTTGCATGGCCGGTGTTTTTTGTATCTGAATTTTTCAGGTACGTGACAGACATAGAGCACTATCAATTTTCGATTTACCGCCTTGTGG
>JAYVAI010000177.1:0-1706 GCA_043751075.1 Cyclobacteriaceae bacterium
ACCCCTGCCCCAATGGCCGCACCCGTGGCACCATTCGTTTCAAACATTTCCAACGGGGCACTGAGCGTGTTCACAAATGCCTCGCGGAACAAGGGACTCAAAAACATGTTCGACAATCCCGCACGCACTACCGAAGTTTCAATCCCCATTCCTTTCAAAATGTCAAAACCATATTTTAATGAAAACACGATACCCTCCTGGGCAGCACGTAGCAAATGGCTTTGGCCGTGCCGGTTGAAATCCAACCCCTGCATGGACGCGCCCACCACGTGGTTTTCAAAAATCCGCTCGCCTCCATTCCCGAAAGGAAAAAAGCGAAGGCCATTGCTACCAATAGGAGCTTTGGCAGCCAATGAATTCATTTCTTCGTAGCCCATCCCCGCCATGTTCTTGCGCAACCAACTGTTCAATATGCCCGTACCATTTATGCAGAGCAACACTCCGTTCCTTACTTCATCACCACTGTTCACATGAACAAAAGCATTTACCCTTGATTTTTTATCGAACGCATTTTTATCGGTAACGGAATACACCACGCCCGAGGTGCCCGCGGTGGCAGCTGTCTCTCCTGGGTTGAGCACATTCAATGAGAACGCATTGTTGGGCTGGTCTCCTGCGCGATAGGCAACTGGTATGCCTTCTTTCAATCCCAGTTCGGCAGCAATAGATTTAAGCACAGCACCTTGCCGGGCAAATGTGGGAGCAATCCGCGCCAGCAAATTAGAATCAAACCCATACTGTTGGATGACGTCATCAGCGACAGCACCCTTTTCAAAATCCCAAAATATCCCTTCCGACAAACCTGACACGGTGGTGCAGATTTCACCCGTGAGCTTCATAGCAATGTAGTCGCCCGGCAACATGACCTTGAATATCCTTTCGTAAACTTTTGGTTCGTTTTCCTTTACCCATTTCAACTTGGATGCCGTAAAATTTCCGGGGGAGTTGAGGTAGTGCTTCAAACAAAAATCTTTACCCAATGAATTAAATGCCTCATCACCGATGGAAGCGGCCCGGCTATCGCACCAGATAATGGAGGGGCGCACGGGTTTGAAATCGTTGTCAACACAAACCAACCCGTGCATTTGATAGCTGATGCCAATGGCCAAAATATCTTTCTGGCTGATGGCTGATCTTTTAATGGCCAATTGAAAACTTTCTTTAGCATGATGCCACCACATATCCGGGTCTTGTTCGGCCCATCCCGGCTGGGGCGATGAAATAACCATCTCCTCTTGTGGCGATTGGCAAACGACCACCGTTTTTCCGGTTTCGATATGGATCAATGCGGCCTTCACCGAGGAACTGCCAATGTCGAGGCCAAGCAAGTAGTCGTTCATAGTGCAATAAGTTTATGGTTCACGATAGGCATAAAGCTAAATTCTGGATTTGACAATTCCATTGAGGAGAAACTTTTGATCAAAAAAAAGAGCCGGCCAATTAAATGACCAGCCGTTTTTTCACTTACCCTTTATCTTATTTATTTTGTTACTGAAGCGGCATTCATTTTACGCACCCACAACAACAGAATGGTAAACAGTACAATCAATATGGCAGGAAAAGTTATCATCGTTTGAAGCGTAGCCTGCCCGGCTGCCAATTCTAGTGCATCGCCTTCAAGACCCATAGAAGCTGCTTTCACCTTTCCACTATCAATCCAACCACCAATGATCGGTTGCCAGATGGAAGTAGAGAACATACCAAAA
>JAYVAI010000178.1:0-1705 GCA_043751075.1 Cyclobacteriaceae bacterium
ACAGAAACCCGAACCATTCAATTGCGAAAAATAAAAGTAGGCGTGGTGTCCATCCTTCGCAATATTTATTTCAATAGCGGCAAGGCTACCTTCAAAAAAGAATCGTATGATGAGTTGAGCAAACTATTGAACATGATGCAGGGAAATGCACAGATAAAAGTTGAGATTGGCGGGCACACCGACAACCAAGGGGGAACGACCTTTAACAAACAACTATCGAAGCGAAGGGCCGATGCCGTAAAAAAATACCTTGCTTCAAAAGGGATAGCCGCAGCCCGTGTAACATCCGTTGGCTATGGCAAAAGCAAACCCATGGCCACCAACGATGATGAGCTTGAAGGGCGTGAGCTCAACCGAAGAGTTGAGTTTATAGTTACAGGAAACTAAACGGAATTATTTTTAACATTTGGCGGTCGCAATTTGTTTCTACCTTCGATCGTTCTTTTAATCCTAAAATACATTGACAGTAGTTCCATACAAAGAAGACCGCAGCGGAAAGAAGGAGCAGGTTGCGCGCATGTTTGATTCCATCAGCGGCAACTATGATTTCCTTAATCATTTTCTCAGTGCAGGCATTGATATCCGGTGGAGAAGAAAAGCCATCAAGTTGTTGGCAGAAGGCAACCCAAAACTTATTTTGGATGTGGCCACCGGCACCGGTGACTTTGCCGTGGAAGCGCTTAGCCTCCATCCGGATAAAGTAATTGGTGTGGATATTTCTGAGGGCATGTTGGACGTGGGCCGAAAGAAAATGAAGGACCGGGGATTTGATCCTAAAATAGAATTAATGTCGGGCGATTCGGAAAATCTTCCCTTCGAAGAAAATAAATTTGATGCTGTGATCGTTGCCTTTGGTGTGCGAAACTTTGAAAACTTAGAAAAGGGCCTGGCCGAAATGCGCAGGGTATTGAAACCCGGAGGCCGCATGGTTGTGCTGGAGTTTTCAAAGCCAAAAATGTTCCCCGTTAAACAATTGTACAACTTCTATTTTAGGTTCATTCTACCTAAAATAGGAAAATTGGTTTCGCGCGATCCGGCCGCTTACACGTATTTGCCCGAATCGGTGCAAGCATTTCCGGATGGGGATAATTTCATTAGCATACTTAACCAACTTGGTTTTAAAAACACAACATGCAAGCCATTGACCTTGGGGATAAGTTCACTCTACACAGGAATAAAATAGTTCTCCTGGTTGCTTTGATAGGCTTGCCGTTAATTTCTAACGGCCAGATGTTCAAATGGACAAAGCAGCACAATCCAAACTATGACGAGCGGCTGATCAGCTATGGCTTCATGATCGGTTTGCATACCACGGCCTATCAGGTAACCTATGCCGATCAGTTTGTCACCGCCAAGTTTGATACCGTGCATTCGGTGATGGCCGAATTTTCCCCCGGCTTCTCGCTGGGTTTTTTGGTCAACTATCGTTTGAATGAATTCGTGGACTTACGCCTGATGCCCAAAGCCGGGTTCTATACTCACAAATTGCGATATACTTACACCGATGAATCATCGGCCTCCCAATTTGTGGAAACTACTCATGTGGAGTTGCCGCTGCTGCTCAAATATAAATCCATGCGCAGGGGCAACGTGCGCATGTACATGATTGGTGGCATCACTCCGGGGTTTGAACTTTCGGGCAAGAACGAAATACAATCATCCTCGGTAGCGTTGCCAATACGCAAAAGCAATGTGCAATTGGAAG
>JAYVAI010000179.1:0-4445 GCA_043751075.1 Cyclobacteriaceae bacterium
TAAAAAAGAAAAGAAGGCAATGAAAAATCATTGTCCTTCTTTTTTAGGGAAACAGAAAAAAGTGTCCATTTTTTTTATTTCAACTTGTTGCGTTAGAAAATTGAGACCACCAAATTGATAAACGGAAATATTTCAAACGACAAAGGTGATTTCAGCATTGACGTTCCGTACGGAAAATTTTATGCGGAAATTAATTTTATCGGATTTAAGACCTATAGAAGCAAAGAGTTTGAAGTCTCGAAGGACAATCCTGTTTATGACGTAGGGGCCGTAAGGCTTGGTCAACAGGTGGGCGTGCTGGATGAAGTAGTGGTGCAGGCCGAAAAAAGTTCGATGGAACTTTCGTTGGACAAAAAGATTTTTAATGTGGGCAAAGACTTGGCCAACAGCGGTGGCACTGCTTCCGATGTGCTGATGAACATTCCTTCGGTGGCGGTTGACCCGGAAGGAAATGTAAAATTGCGCGGAAGCGATAACGTGAGGATTTTGATTGACGGGAAGCCTTCGGGCTTAGTCAGTTTTAAAGGCGGCAGCGGCTTGCAACAACTTCAGGCCAGCATGATCGAGCGTGTGGAAGTGGTCACCAATCCTTCGGCACGCTACGAAGCTGAAGGCTTGGGCGGCATCATCAATATTGTTTTGAAGAAAGACAAAACCCAAGGCTTTAATGGTTCCATCGATGTGATCACAGGACATCCAACTAACTATGGGCTTGCCGCCAACTTTAATTACAGGCACAAGAAGATCAATTTTTTTATCAACTACGGTTTAGCCTATCGCAACCAGCCGGGTGTTGGCTCTTTGTATCAGGAAGTTTATTCAAAGGGCACAACTTCTTTTTTGCAGCAGAGCAACACATCCCATGTAAAGGGCTTGAACAACAACATCCGTGGCGGGCTCGATTATTATTTCAACGATAAAAATATATTAACGGCCGCTTATTTGTTTAGAAGAACAGATGTCAATCGCATCACTGATATTGTTTACAACGATTATCTCACATCACTCGACAACTTAACAAGCTACGCCACCAGGCGGCAGAATGAAGACGAAGCCGAACCCAACTCTGAGTATTCCCTCATCTACAAAAAACTATTTGAAGGGAAGGGCCACGAATTATTGTCGGAGATAAAATTCCTAGACAATCGCGAAAGCTCCGATCAAACTTATACGGAGCATCACTTTTCCACCAATGGAACAGAAGATATTTCGCAGGCAATTTTACAGAAAGCACCCAACGTGGAAAGCGAAAAACAACTTCTGCTGCAAGTGGATTACACGAAGCCATTTGCCAAAGATGGAAAGGTGGAGACCGGATTCCGGACCAGTAACCGAAACATGGTGAATGATTATTTGGTTGCCCAACAAAATGCTTCGGGAGGATTTGATCCGCTGCCAGAGCTCGACAATGTTTTTTTCTATGATGAAAATATCACAGCCGTGTATGGAGTGATTGGCAACAAAACAAAAGGTGTTTCTTACCAGGCCGGCCTGCGGGCGGAATGGACAGACATAAAAACCACCTTGGAAAAAACAAACGAAGTGAACCCCGGAAAATATTCCAACTTGTTTCCCAGTGCCCACATTGCCTTTAAGCTTCCCAAAGAAAATAGCATTCAGGTAAGTTACAGCCGCAGGATACGAAGGCCCTTCTATAATGACTTGAGCCCCTATGTAACGTTCTCTGATAACAGGAACTATTTCAGTGGCAACCCTAATTTGAATCCTGAGTTTAGCAATGTGTTTGAAGTGGGCCACATAAAATATTTTGAAAGCGGATCGCTGTCTTCTTCACTTTACAATCGCAATACCCGCGACAGGATTGATAACATACGAAGGGTGGACGACCAAGGCATATCCACAACGCGAACAGAAAACCTGCTTTCCGAAAATGCTTATGGGGTGGAGTTTGCCAGCACGTTTACAGTTGCAAAATGGTGGAAGTGGGATGCGAACTTTAATTTCTTCTATGCCCAGATTGACGGCAGCAACATTGACGTGTTGTTCAAGACTACAACCTACAGTTGGTTTACCCGGCAAACTTCGCGGTTTTCATTGCCGCACAAAATCGAAATTCAATTGCGGACCAACTATGAGGCCCCACAAAAAACAGCGCAAGGAAGCAGGAAGTCTTTGTACTATGCCGATTTTTCCGTCAGCAAAGAAGTACTAAAGGGACGGGGAACCCTTAACCTCAACATATTGGATGTATTCAACACACGGAAAATAAGGAGCGTGATGAGGAAGGAAGATGAATTTTACTCCGACAGGAATTTTCAGATGAGGCGCAGACAAATAAACCTTACCATGAACTATCGCATCAAGCAATCAAAATCGGGCAAGCCCAAACGCGATGAGGCAACGGTAGAGGGTTTTTGATTTTGAGTCGTCAAGGGGCTGACTAAAAAGTCGGTCTGTCATCGCGGCCCTGCCTTTGCCGGCAGGCAGGCTTTGAGCCGCGATCTCCCTTTGCGCTGATAATTTGTATGCCGGGTCAAAGCCTGCCTGCTCGTAGCCGCTTCGGCAAAGGCAGACCCGGCATGACATACCGAATGCTCTGGACTTTTTATTCAGCTTCAGACGACTAACTTATGAATGCCATGTACAAAGCACTACACCTCAGCCCGATGATACCCTAGTTCGATATTGAAGAGACGGTAATGTTTTTTAAAGATGTGCTGAACTTTAAAATGGCTAGGGACGATGGTAGTTACGCGATCCTTCACAAGGACAATCTGACCATTCACATTCTACAGGCTGGCACTGATATAGGTGAAATGGAATTTTATCTTGAAGTGGATGATGTAGATGGTTTATGGCGATCGATAAAGACAAAGTAACGGACATAAAAGTAAGGGAGCCGTTCGATCGCGACTATGGAATGCGCGAAATGCATATTGCCATTCCACAAACCAATGCGCTGTTGTTTGTGGGCCAGCGGATTTAGAAAATCAATAATTTTGAAATCAAATGCGGGATGTACCCCGACAAGTCGCGACAAGTCGGGGCAGGTAGTGCGCTACGTTCGGGAAGGTAGAGATCGCTGGTTCGAATCCAGTCATCCCGACTAAAGGATTTGGAATTTTGTTTCGTTTGTTTCGTTTATTATATTTGACGAATATAACGAAACATGGAAGCAGTAATTAAAAGAACATCCCGAAAAGAACAAGAAATTGCCACACGGTCGGTTTCTGATTTGTTCAAAACTGCCGCTGTAATTTCAAAGAGGAAATCGGATGTAGTTAAAATCAAAATACAGGAAAGTGGAGAATTTGTGACTGTGCCAAGGAAAGCACTTGATCTGTTGTTTAATATTCTTTCCAATATGGCCGAAGGTAAATCAATTTCCCTTGTCCCTTCAGACTCAGAAGTAAGTACTCAGCAAGCAGCTGATATGCTCAATGTTTCAAGACCGCACATTGTAAAACTTTTGGAGCAGGGTGTAATTCCGTTTAAGAAAGTTGGCAGCCATAGACGAGTATTGTTGGAAGATTTAGTAGAATATGAAGAAAAACTAAAGGAACTTAGGAGCAATAGTTTAAAAAATTTAGCCAAACAAGCACAAGAATTGAGATTGGGGTACGAATGATTCATTCACCAAAATTTACAGCAGTTCTTGATGCTTGTGTAATTTATCCAGCACCAATCAGAGATTTGTTATTACATCTTGCAGGCTTAAACCTGTATAAACCAAAATGGACTGATAAAATTCAAGACGAATGAAAAAGAAACCTTCTTCAAAACAGATCCGATTTAAAAATTCAGCAATTAGATAGAACTACTTTGGAAATGAACAAGGCATTTCCTGATGCTATTGTAGAAAAGTATGAATCCCTTATATCCTCATTTCAGTTACCTGATGAAGATGACTGCCATGTGTTAGCCGCAGCGGTACGTTGCAATGCAGACGTGATTGTAACCTCAAATCTTAAAGACTTTCCGGAAAAATATCTTAATGAGTTTGAGATTGAAGCACAACACCAGACATTTTTATCGCCAATTTGATTGACTTAAATCCAGAAAAGGCAATTTGTGCATTTAATCTTCAGGTTTTATCTCTCAAAAAACCGCCAATGACGGAATCAGAAGTATTAGAGGTGTTAAGAAAGTGTGGGCTTGACCAAACAAGTTTTAAACTTCGACTTCTATTGAATAAATCTGGATCAGATTAACAATTCCAATAAAAAATTATCACGGCATAGCATCAGTTTTTTATTATTTTGCACTTTGAAATCACGTCCCGTAAATGAAAAATCAAACCCGAAGAAAATTTATTGCCACGGCATCAATCCTGGCCGTAGCATCCACTGCTTTTCCAAATCCTTTTACCAAAAACAAAATGAACAACCCACCCTTAGTGCACCATGTATTTTTCTGGCTCAAAAACCCGGCATCGAAAGAAGACCTTGCCAAACTTATTGCCGGAGTGAAGTCATTGGAAAAAA
>JAYVAI010000180.1:0-4434 GCA_043751075.1 Cyclobacteriaceae bacterium
TCATCCTCGACCTCCGCTTCAATGGTGGTGGTTCGCTATTGGAGGCTTTGGCTCTGGCCGGAATTTTTATCGATGCCGGTCCGCTTGCACTAATCCAGGAAACGGGTCAGCCCACCGTTACACTCAAGGATATAAATCGCGGAACGATCTATGACGGTCCTCTGCTGATCATGGTAAACGGGTTGAGTGCCTCTGCGTCAGAATTGGTGAGCGCAGTTCTTCAAGACTTGAACAGGGCCATTGTGGTTGGTAAGCCCACTTATGGGAAAGCAACTGGGCAAGTAATCATGCCTATTGACAAAAATTCCGTTGGGTTAACTGGGTTCCTCAAAGTAACCAAGGATAAAATTTATCGGGTAACCGGAAAAAGCCTGCAGCGAAAAGGAGTTGTGCCCGACATTGTGTTGCCTGATTTATTCAGTTCATTTATTGAACGCGAAAGGGACTTTGGCAATTCGCTGAGTGCGGACTCGGTAATAAAAAAAGTGTATTACACACCGCTGGTGCCCTTGCCCATTATGGAATTGAGAACAAACAGCGAGAAAAGACAACTCTTGTCGAGCGAATTTTCAAGGATGGACAAGGCTGAAAAGATTTTCTCCAGATCAATACCTCTCGATTTAAAAGGATTTGATCAAAGCAATAACCTCTTGGACTCACTCTTTAAAAACAAGGACCACCCTACCATGGATAGGAGCGTGTACAAAGTTCAACTGAACCAGTTTGACAATCCTTTGCTATCGATAGACAATCATGAAAAGGAGGTTCGTGAGGAGGTATTGGAAGAAATCAAAGCGAGCCCTTATATTGAAGAAGCCTATAAAATTATTCTTGACTATATTTTATTTTTAAAATCAAAACAGAAATGATCGTGAAGCAAATCCACTACACTTTTTCAATTATTATTTTAATTCTTACTTCCTACACATTGAGGGCACAGGAATCAAATGATGCAGGTGCTTATCTGGATCACATTGGAAATCAATACACCGAGGTCTCAAAAGATATAATGAGCTACACCAGTGCTGCCTCCCACGGAAAGGGGGCCAGAAAAGTAGAGAAAAAAAGACAAGAGCTAATTGCTTCCATGAAGGAAGCCGAGAGCACGGTAAGAAAGATGAGAGCGTTTCAAGGAGATCATCAACTGCGGGATAGTGCTGCTTCTTTTTTTAGGTTATCGCGCCTGGTGCTATTGGAGGACTATGGAAAGATTGTGGACATGGAAGAGATTGCAGAACAATCGTATGATGCCATGGAAGCCTACATGCTCGCAAAAGAAAAGGCTAATGATAAGCTCGATCACAGTTACGATAGGGTGCGTGAGCAGCACAGTCTGTTTGCGAAAAAGAACAACATCAGGATCATTGAAAACGAAAGCAAACTTTCGCAGAAACTGGAAACATCTGGAAAAGTTTACAACTACTATAATAAAGTTTACCTCCTGTTTTTCAAAAGTTACAAAGATGAGGCTTATCTGATGGAAGCACTGTCGAAGGGTGATGTAAACGCTATTGAGCAAACGAAAAGCGCACTCGCAAGCAGTTCGTCTGCCGGGATGGGAAAACTGAATGAAATCGGGTTGTTCAACTATGATGCAACGTTGAAAAATGCTTGCCAGCAGTTTTTGGCTTTTTATCAAAAGGAAGCTACTGACAAGGCAACCGAGCAAGTTGATTTCTTTTTGAAAAAGGAAGCGTTTGAGAAGATGAAAAAAGCATTTGATGCCAAACGACAAGGCGATAGGAAACAAGCCGACATTGACCTGTACAACAAGTCACTGAACGAATTTAACCAATCGGTTAACAAGTTCAATTCAATAAACAATGACTTGAATAAAAAGCGTGGCGACTTAGTCAACTTGTGGAACAAAACAAGCGATTCCTTTTTGAGCAAGTATGTTCCCAAGTACAGGTGATCTGTCATCCTGTCACTTCTACAGAGCTGGAACATCATTTGAGCAAGCCCATTCACAGAATATCCATTTAAAAACCCTGACAAAATTATGGCAACCGTAGCTGAAAAAGGATCCATCTCCATCCACACTGAGAACATATTTCCCATCATAAAAAAATTCTTATACTCCGATCACGAAATTTTTCTTCGCGAATTGGTGAGCAATGCTGTGGATGCAACTCAAAAATTAAAGAAGTTGGCCGCGCTGGGCGAGTTCAATGGTGAGTTGGGCGACCTGAAAATCGAGGTGAGTTTCGACAAAGGGAAAAAGACGATCACCGTAAGCGACCAGGGTCTGGGCATGACGGGCGAAGAGATAAAAAAATATATCAACCAGATTGCCTTTTCCGGGGCCACCGAGTTTGTGGAAAAGTTTAAGGATAAGGGCGATGCCAAAGACATCATCGGAAAATTCGGTCTTGGTTTTTACTCATCCTTTATGGTGGCCGACAATGTTGAAGTAATTTCTAAATCATATCAGGATGGAACGGAAGCCGCCCGTTGGCAATGCGATGGCTCTACCGAATTTGAACTGTCTGGTGCTGAGAAAGAAACCCGCGGCACCGATGTAGTCCTACATATCAATGCCGACTCGGAAGAATTTTTGGATGAGTTTCGTTTGAAAGGGATTCTGGAAAAATATTGCAAGTTCCTTCCCGTAGAAATCAAATTTGGCACTAAGCAAGATAGTGTTGAGGATGGTGTGGATAAAGAAGGCAAGCCGCAATATAAAACCATCACTGCCGATCGAATCATCAACAACACGTCACCCATTTGGGCAAAAGCTCCCCTGGAATTAAAAGACGAGGACTACCTAAAATTCTATAAAGAACTTTATCCCTTCACCGAAGATCCACTGTTCTGGATCCACTTGAATGTGGATTATCCATTCAACCTGACGGGTGTACTCTACTTTCCCAAGATCAAAAATGATTTTGAAATACAGCGCAGCAAAATCCAGTTGTACTCGCGCCAGGTGTTCATTACCGATGAAGTAAAAGATGTGGTGCCCGATTTTTTGATGCTGCTGCACGGAGTATTGGATTCGCCCGACATTCCGCTCAACGTATCGCGCAGCTATTTGCAAAGTGATGCCAGCGTAAAAAAAATAAGCTCGCACATTACAAAAAAAGTGGCCGACAAATTAGTGGATATGTTCATAAAGGACCGCGTTGAATTCGAAAAGAAGTGGGACGACATAAGCATGTTTGTGAAGTATGGCATTATCAGCGATGAAAAATTTTCGGAGAAAGCAAAAGAATTTGCGTTGCTGAAAAACACAGAGGGCAAATACTTTACGCTCAAAGAATATGAAGAGAAAGTAAAACCCACACAAACGGACAAGGACAAAAATGTAGTTTATCTCTATGCTTCCGATGCCGACAAGCAACACTCATTCATTGAGATAGCCAAAAACCGGGCCTATGATGTGCTCGTGTTGAACGGTGTGCTCGACAGTCATTTTATAAATCACCTGGAACAGAAGTTGGAGAAAACCCAACTGAAGCGCGTGGACAGCGACACCATTGATAAGCTGATTGCCAAAGAAGAAACAATGACGAGCGTGCTCAGCAAAGAAGAGGAAGAAACCGCGAAAACTATTTTTGAAAAAGCCATCAACAACAAGAGTATGACGGTGGCCGTGGAGTCGCTATCTCCGGATGACTTGCCCGTGACCATTACCATGAGCGAATGGATGCGCAGAATGAAAGACATGGCGCGCACAGGCGGTGGTGGCGGCATGAGTTTTATGGGCAACATGCCCGACAACTATAATGTGGCCATCAATGGCAACCATGCATTGGTGCAAAAAATATTGAAGGCCGAAACCGAAGAACACAAAACCAAACTTGCCAAGCAAGTGTATGACCTGGCACTGCTTTCGCAGAACATGCTTACCGGTGCCGACCTCACGAGTTTTATAAAGAGGAGTGTGGAGTTGGTTTCATAAACTTGAAATTAATATCTAACTTTATTCCGTAGCACATTAATAAAATAAACATGGGTCTGATTAGAGTAGAACTAGAGATTGCCAACTGGAGTGATATTCACCTTAGCAAGAAGGGAATCATTCCTAAAGAAAAGATAAGGAAGATGAATGTAAAATTCCTTGTTGATTCGGGTGCCTATATGATGGCTATCAACGAAGATGTGGTTGCACAGTTGGGGCTTGAAAAAGTAGATTCCCGTTTAGCTGAAAGGGCCAATGGAGAAACGATTAAACTCGATGTGGTTGGCCCCTTGGAAGTTCGCTTCGGAAACAGACGTAGCAGTGTAGATGCGATGGTACTCCCCGGAAATTCTGAATGTTTACTCGGTGCAATTCCAATGCAAGACTTGGATTTAGTTATTTTTGAAAAAGAAGAAAGGATCATGATCAACCCCGATCAGCCTTATATTTCTAAGAAGTCTTTGAAGTAGCAGGACAATTCTAAAAATACATTACAAAAAAAACCTTCGATCGTGATCGTAGGTTTTTTT
>JAYVAI010000181.1:0-12107 GCA_043751075.1 Cyclobacteriaceae bacterium
AAAGTGCAGCATCCAATGTAATCAACTCAGGGAACTATACGTTGGAACCAAGCTTTGTTACAGTTGTGCTGGATGATTTTACGGACGAAGCAATTTTCGAAATAGGATACAACATAACCGATGACCCCGGAACACTGAACAACTTGTTCAAAAGCCGCAGGGAGATCATTCCTTCCAATCAGGTAATTGTGGCCCTCGCTTCCAATCCATCGGGCGACCGGTTTTCTTCAATTGATTTTAATGTGGATAATCTAAAAGGTGTGGACAATGGCTGGACGGTTTCTAAATATGGCACGGCCGATCAGGACAATAATAATGTGGTTGTGTTCCGTTTGGCTGAGATGTATTTGATCCGCGCGGAAGCACGTGCCAAACTAAACAAAGTGTCGGGCGGTGGAGGGGCGCAAGCCGATATCAATGTGTTGAGGGCGCGGGCAAAGGCACCTCTCGTTGCAACTGTTTCGCAGGCGCAAATGTTGTTGTTGATTGAAGAAGAGAGAAGAATGGAATTGGCTTTTGAAGGGCACCGCTGGTATGATTTAGTGCGAACAGGAAGGATAACTCCCATCATGACGGCATTTTCGCCCAACTGGAAATCCACCTTTGAACTATGGCCTATACCACAAACAGAAATTCAAAATAACCCTGCATTGGTGGGCCAACAAAACCCCGGATACTGATGAAGATAATAACCGGCATATTGCTTTTACTCCTTCTTGTTTCGCTGGCATGCGAAACAGAACCTACCCTATTCACAGGCCCGTATCATGTGCGCTTTACTGAATCGGTGCTTACCGAGAAGGAGAGCTACTCGCCCATCATCCCTCTTAGCGTACACTTGGTTTCACCTGCGCTGGAAGAAGATATTACAATCAACTACGAGATTAGCGGAAGCGCAAGGGAAAACATTGACTATAGAATTTTGGACACGCGAGGGTCGGTGGTGATCAAGAAAGGAAAATATTTTTCGTTTATCAACGTGAAGCTGCTCAACAACGCCAACAACATCCTTCGCTCACAAGACCTTATCATCACACTTGCCTCCACCAGCAATGGTGCAGTTAGGATTGGCCAAAGCGATGGAGGCATCGGAAAAAAATATACGCTCACCATCAAAGACGATTGCATATTGGGAGGAAGCTATGCCGGCAGGCGCGGCAGTGTTTCGCAACCGGTAACCATCACCAGCACCGACTGTGAAAAATACATTCTGTCCAACTGGAACATTAACTTGTTTTCAACAACAACACCGATGGATTTAAACTTTACTGACAATGGCGACAACACTTTGACTATTCCTGAGCAGGAGGAGCAAAATATCCAAGACGACTTTGCCACCATAATCGGAAATGGAGTGGTAGATCCAATAACCGGAGCTATCATTATGACTATTACACTAATGGATTTTGACGGCAAGCCTAAGATCACCATCAACTACACCCGAAACTGACAGCCATGAAACAGAGCAAGATAGAATTTCTTACACACCAGTGTGCCGAAGCACTTCGGTGCGCAGGCACAGGGAATGAAAATAGGGAGGTATGGGTGTACGACAGTTTTGCAATCCATACTTGGGCTAAAGCCCACTTCCTACAGGTGTTCAATTGCCACGGGCTTAAGCCCGTGGCAATTGATAATAAAATTTTAAGGGACTTTAGTCCCAAACACAAAAACTGTCGTACACCCGGAGGTTCCATCTGTCCAAAAAAAATAAACATCAACAGATGAAAAACCTACCGATCCAAATCCTGGTTTGTTTTTTCCTTACGGGAATGATGTTTTCATGCAAAGAGGAATTTGAACCAAAACCATTTGAATACACTAAATTATTTACAGGCCCCATCAGCAGAACCTGGGAACTTTCCATCATTGAAGAAACCCTGGACGGAAAGATGGTTGACCGCTTCGAGTTGAATTGCGCCAACGATGACGAATATATTTTTAGTGCCACCTCCGATCGTCTCTACGAAGTAAAGACAGGGACACAGAAATGCTCCAATGGCGAACCTGCTTTGATCACCGACACGTGGTCGTTCAACAATGCTACGGCCACGCTTATTATAATACTTCCATTTTTTTCATCCAACCCACTTCCTTTTATTGTGAGAAAGTTGGACAACGATGATTTGACTTTGGAAATATTTTTTGACGAAGAAGGCACAGCGAGCTATAAAGTATATTTTAAGCTGAAGGATGAAGAATAAGGTGGAGGTAGTTGAGATTTAAAAAGAATGATATGAGCTTAAAATTACACGCAAAGTTTCAATCGAGCATCACCCTCTCCTCTGGAGAGGGCAGGGGTGAGGTTTTGGTGGCGAGTTCATTGGCCTTCTGGCCAGGCAGGGGTGAGATTTTTAAAGTCAAATCCTTTCTTCTTGCCATTGCATTATTTTTTGCAATAGGCACATCATCCTTTTCGCAAGTGCCTGCTCCGCGCACCTGCGCCACCATGGAACAAGACAGTATCAACAGGCTGCGCTATCTACAACGGGGCACTTTGCAGGATTTTGATTATTTCATCCAGCGAAAAATCAATGAAATTGAAAAGCAAGGAAGAAACAAACGCACACAGGCAGTATTGCTACGGTTGCCCATCATTGTTCACGTTGTGCATAATGGGGAGCCAGTAGGCAGCGGACCTAATCTTAGCCTGACACAAGTGCAGGCACAGATCGCAGTTTTAAATGAAGACTTTCGCAGGCTGCAAGGCACACCAGGCTTCAACAACCATCCTGCCGGGGCTGACATAGAAATAGAATTCTGTCTCTCACCTGTAAATGAAAATGGAGGCGCGATGACCGAGCCCGGCATTCACCGCTACAATGGCAACAAAGCAAATTGGTCGCGCACCGATATTGAAAACCAACTGAAACCCACCACCATCTGGAACCCCAATATTTTTTATAATGTATGGACAGTGAAGTTTGCTTCCAGCGATGCCAACCTGTTGGGCTACGCACAATTTCCCGATCAATCGGGCCTTACAGGTTTGCCCGCCAGTGGCCCAGCCACAACGGATGGTGTAGTGGTTCGGTATCAATCGTTCGGCTCGGCAGATAAAGGCACCTTTCCGGTGATGGAGGCTCCTTACAACAAAGGCCGCACACTCGCACACGAAACGGGCCATTGGCTGGGCCTGCGCCACATTTGGGGCGATGGAAATTGTGCCGAAGATTTTGTGGCCGATACGCCTCCTGCTGCAGGGCCAAGTTCAGGATGCCCAACGGGCAGAACAACGTGTGGGGGATTGAACATGGTGGAAAACTATATGGACTATTCGTATGATGCCTGCATGAACATTTTTACGCAAGGCCAGAAAGATCGTATGCGGGCAGTTATGGAAGTTAGCCCACGGAGAAAATCCCTCATGGATGCCAATCTGTGTAGCTCCATAACAGTGGCTGCTCCAATCGCTAACTTTGTCGCAGAAAATTTAAAGTGTGTTCTGTTAGGCAGTAAGATTAGTTTTACAGACCTCTCCACTAACTTCCCCACAGAATGGTTATGGACATTTGAGGGTGGTGACCCAGCCAGTTCAACGGAAAGAAATCCCAAAATCCTCTACAAAGTTCCGGGTGATTATGAAGTTTCCTTGATAGCAAAAAATGCCAAGGGCTCCAATACATTGGTTGTTAAAAATTATATCAAAGTTTCTAGCGAAGGGTTGTGCGTAAACGTTAATAATTTCAAACCGGAACATACACCTTCTACAATACCGTTATCGCAATTTGGAAATTATACAGGGTATCTGACAGGGCATAATAGCTTAAAAAGCAAAGGCATATCAGAATTTTTTTCAAACGACTGTGGGTATAAGTTCATCAGTGGTGTGAAAATTCAATTTGGACAAGTTACTTCGCTTAGCGAAGATGCCTTCATAACTCTTATCGTTTGGAACGCCCGTGGTCCGCAACGAGCCCCTGGTTCTGTAGTCGAACGAAAAGTAGTTCTGCTAAAACAAATCCAGGAAGACATTGCCAACAATAGACCGACTACAATAGTATTCGATCGTGAAACTCCCGTGTTTAGCTTGCCTTTTCAGGTTGGCATCGAATTAGATTATACTTCAGGTAATACCGTTGCCATTCAATCTTCTGCAAATGGTGAGTCCACCACTAATGCCACCTCTTGGATACAGGATCAGGCAGGCACCTGGCAACCATACGCCATCGCTTTTGGTGCCAACATAGCCATGAACATTGAGCCCTTTGTGGGCATGAACCCTTCTGTACAAGTTTCGGCTTCAAAACTTTTGGTTTATCCCGGAGAGGAAGTGACGCTCAACGGACGTGGGGCAAGCATCTTTGTGTGGAAATCTTTGGATGGCACCGTCAATAATTTTGCAGGCCCCCAGTTGAAGATAAACCCATTGACAACTACAACTTTATTAACCATCGGGTCTGGCCTCGACTTGTGCTTGGATTCTGCCTACACAACCATATACATCCGCAAAAATATTGTGGGCATCAATGAAGTTGGTATTGAAGACAAAACAGAAATTTACCCCAACCCGGGCGGCAGTAAATTGGTTGTGAAAATAAGCGGAAAATATCAGGGCCCGGTTTCCGTGGAAACGGTTTCAACGCTTATGCAACAAGGCGGGGCAGTTTATTTCGATAAACAAAACCCAGAGCAGGAATTTTTGATGGATCAAAGTGGTTTAGCCAATGGGTTGTATTTGATCAAAATAAAAATGGGCAGCCAAACGGTGATAAAGAAGTGGGTGAAGTTATGATAAAGAATTTGGCCACAGGTTCACAGATTTTGTTTTGTTTCCAATTAATCATTGATGTTATGCGTAAACCGAATTTCAACGTTTTTTCTTTGTGAAACTTCGTGGCTTGGTGCCTTTGTGGCTCAATTTTCACACACCTCAACTTGCCACGAAGTCACCAAGACACAAAGAAATCACGAAGTGCGTAACATCAGTTTATAAGTTTTGTGTAACATCAATTAATAATATAGTGTCTGAAATATTTAAAGAAAAAGTTATATTTATTTATCCAAAATAATCTGATATGAAAAAGTTTGCATTCTACGGGCTTTCGCTCTTGTTGTTGATGGGTTTAGTTGTTGGATTGCCTTCTTGCAAAGAAGATGAACCGGTTATACCTCCAAAACTTTCCTTTGGTGACAAAACACTCACCTTCAAAGAATCGGATGGGGAAGTGGAAATTGAATTGGTGCTTGACAAAGCCGCTGCCACCGATATTGAAATTGATTATACCATTAGTGGCACGGCTTTAGAAAAAGTTAAAGCAGGAGCCAATGCCGCTTATGATTATGAAATCACTTCCGATTATCTGGAAACAAAGATTTTAAAAGGCGAAACCACAGGGATCATTACACTTGAGTTTACATCTGATTTAGGAATAGAAGAAGACGAAACCATAGAGATACAAATTGAAGATGTGATCGGTGCAGATATAGAAATAACCCGCGATGATGAAGTGAATATTATGTTGAAGCAGGAAGACGGTCTTCTGATGGTGTTGGAGTGGGGAGTTGGCGTTGGTGAAAGCTATAAAGACGTAGATATGGACTTGATTCTCTGGGCAACAAGTACAACCACTTCAACATTGGTACCTACCCAATTAGGTGCATTCAGTTCAAGTTTTGTATCGCCTGAGTTTTTTTTCCTTCCTACCGCAGTGCTCCCTGACGGCACATATGGTTGGAGCTGCAACTATTATTCGGGCACTGTTGACCCAATGAATTTTCAGGTTGTGTACAGAACTTGGATAAATGATGTACCCACGATTGTTGCCACCAAAAAGGGCACCTATAAGTTAGCAAACATAAATCCCTACGATGATAAAGTAAAAGGTACACCGCTTCAACTTGCGATGACTTTTAAAAAGGCCGGAACAGGTTTTAATACATTCACGGATATTACAATCCCAGCGGCAGGCAGCCGCACCATTGGAGCCCAACTTCCACAAGGGTTAAAAAGGGGAAATAGCACCATGAGTTTGGAGGATTTGAAAGGCTTGCTGAAAGACAGATAGCAGGTTCTATCTGAAAAATCTCAATTGCTCCAAATTGCCCAAGCCTTCTCCGCTTGTATGTGCAACATCTCCAATCCATTTTTGAAGTGGGCCCCGCGCATTTCGGCTTTTTGAAGAAAGACCGTGCGTGCCGGGTTGTAGATCAAGTCATACACATAGTGCTCGGATGTCAACAGTTCATAATTGATGGGAGGGAAGCTGTTTGTATCGGGCGACATGCCAAGGGGTGTGGTGTTGATGATCAGTTGCACACCGGAAATTATTTTTGGATTTTTCTCTAAACTCTCATAGGTGTGATCGGCCTTTCCTTCCTCGCGCGAAACATTTTCGAAAGGGATGGAAAGTTTTTTCAACGCTTGCTGCACGGCTTTGGAAGATCCACCTGTGCCTAAGATGAGGGCCTTCGATTGTTCGGTGCGCGGAAACCATTTCTCCAATGTTTCAAAGAAGGCGGCACTGTCGGTATTGAACCCTTTCAGTTTGCCGTCTTTTATTTTGATCACGTTCACGGCCCCTATTCTTTTTGCCTCCAGGTCAATATCATTCAGGAATTTGACCACTTGCTCTTTGTATGGGATGGTCACATTCAATCCCTCCAGTTCAGGGTTTTCTTCCAACAGTTTTTTTAAGTCGTCAATGGCAGGAAGCGAATAAAGATCATAATGATAATCCCTCAGCCCTTCGCGAAAAAATTTTTCATCAAAATAAGATTTTGAGAATGAATGACTGACGGTGGCACCGATGAGGCCAAATTTTTTTTCCATTATGTTTTTATTAGGATTTGGGTTTTAGCAAAGCGGCCGTTTTTTCGATGCCCACCACCAAAAGAATACCAATGGCGGCAAAGAGAATGGCTTTAAATACCAACGGATCCTGCCCGGTTTTTTCAAGGTAATCCCACGGCCAGGTACTTTTGTCAAAGGCGGGCACCTGGTTTCCATCGTGGTCGAGTCTGAAAGCGGTAACTTCTTTCCAGGGCCATACTTTGTTCAATGATCCGATCATAAACCCGGCCAGCACAGCTAACGTTGGGAAACGGTAATGAGTAAGTATCCAACTTAAAAAGTGGGAGAATCCTAACAGGCCGAAGAAACAACCTGCTACAAAAACAATGATCACAGGAACATTTAATTCAATAAGTGCGGTGATCATGTATTCATACTTGCCGATCAATAAAAGCATGAACGCACCCGATATGCCGGGCAGAATCATGGCACAGATTGCAAAGGCCCCGCAGAAAAAAATAAAGGGCAGGTTGGTGGGTGTTTCGGTGGGCGATAGTACGGTGATCAAATAGGCGACCACGGTGCCAACAATAAATGAGATGACGGTGCCCATGCTCCATTTTTTAATGTCTCTCAGAATTAAGGGCGATGAAATCATGATCAGGCCAAAGAAGAACGACCATATCTGGATGGGATAGTTTTCCAGTAGGTAGGTCATCAGGCGGGCAAGCGAAACCAAACTGGTGACAATGCCCAAGAGCAATGAAATCAAAAAAGTGCCGTTTATTTTTTTCCAGAAATCTGCAATCTGAAAACGAAACAATAGTATGATGGCATCTTTGTCAATCGACTTTAGTGAGTTGATCAGCTCTTCGTATATGCCCATGATAAAGGCTACTGTGCCACCGGACACACCCGGTATAACATCGGCTGTGCCCATGCACAAACCTTTTGTGTAGATGAGGAGATAATCTTTTGTAGTTCTCAAAATTTTTAATCTGCTTGAAAGGGTGGTATTGAGTTATCTTTTTTGCGCTCTAATCCAAGAAAGTGAAGGAAGGTATCGCCTCGCAAACCAAGGCGTATGGTTTCTAAGGGTATCACTTCATTAGGTGCAATATTACCCAAATTTACATTGGCACCCAGCAATTTAATAAACCACACCTGTTGCGCTTTTTGGGGCGCTTCCCAGATTATTTTTTCAAAGGGTATTTTTGTTAGAATCTCCTGCACCAATCCTGAGCGCACCTCACCAGAGGAACGGAAGAGCCCTACGTTTCCTCCTTCGCGCGCCTCGCCAATTACTTTCCAGGCACCGGCATCCAATTCTTTTTGCATCAACTCGATCCACTTGTAAGGGGGTATGATTTTGTCAGCATCTTTTGATCCCACTTCCGAAAGCACTGTTACTTGCCCTGAAAGTTTTTGGATGTAGTCCAATTTTTTATCGTGGTCCAAATCAATGGAGCCATCCGATACTTCGGCAAATGAAAGGCCGAATTGATCGAGCACTTTTCGGAAATCGTCAAATTGATCGCGGATGATGAACGCTTCAAAGAGCGTACCTCCAAAGTAGCAGGGTATGCCTGCATCTTTATAAACTTTTATTTTTTCTTTTACATGGGGTGTAACATACGAAGTGCCCCAGCCTAATTTCACAATGTCCACGTGGTCGGCAGCAACGCTCATAAAATCTTCGGCTTCGCGCACGCTCAGGCCTTTGTCCATGGCCATCGTATAGCCTGTTTGCCGTGGTTTGTTGGTTCGCTCAGGCAGGTTTTTTAAGTGGTAATTCATCTGTTGATATTTTTTTTAAGGTCAGATGCCTGCCTGCCGGTAAGACAGGGTGCGAAAAAATTCTATCAGGCTCGGTTTCATGAGGGGTCTTCTTTTCTGAACTGATCAATTATTTTATAGAGGGCTTTTTGAGTTTCGATTTTTGGGAAAAAATCAAAAAGTATACTATGGCCTTCGAAGTTTAAGAGTAAGGCATCTTCCAAATAATTAAGAGCTTCTTTAAATTTTCCCGCTTCAATAAGATATACCGTCATGCGATAAAAAAATTCGGGTTCATCGGCAAGCTCGCTCATTCCCAACAAAAGTACTTCAATGGCCCTTTCATGTTCACCTTGTTCGTAATAAATAAACGACCAATTCAGCCACACTTCTTTATCATCGGGATCAAGATGGCTGGCCTCTTCGTAGGCACTGATGCTGGAAATTATGTTTCCGATTTTAAACTCGGCATGTGCTGCCGCTTTCCAATATTCTGGATTGTTGCTGTTTATTTTTATTGCCTTGTTGAAGAAGTGAAGTGCCTGATGCCACTTCTCCTGCTTCTCCAAGCAACTGCCGGCACCAAACCACGCTTCGTCATAAAGCGGGTCCAGCTTCGAAGATTTTTGAAAATATTTTAATCCCAGTTCGTATTGCTCCAAGTTTTCGTAGGCTGCGCCCATGCAACAATATACTTCGGGGCTTGGGCCTTCTATCTCAATGGTTTTTTTAAACTCAACGAGTGCTTTGTCGTAGATATCTACGTTCATGAACGAGTTGCCCATGTTAAAATGTGCAGAGGCAAAGTTCTCGTCAATGGCGATGGCAAATTCATACGCATCAATGGCCTCATCATAGCGTTCTAACTTATTGCACACAATGCCCAGGTTATACCAGGCCGCTGCCGAGTAAGGGTCTTCATCAATAAATTTTCTATAATAAGAAAGGCTGCCTTCCAATTGGCCTACTACATCTAAACAAAAAGCAAGTTCGTAGAGCGACCCTTCGTGGCCAATGTTTTCTTCAATGGAATTTTTGTAAACTTCAATGGCCTGCTCATATTTTTCCATGCTTTGCCAGGCCAGGCCAATGTTATAATAAATATCATCCTTATCTTCTTCTGCAAACATGAGCGCTTCTTCGTATAAGGCAATGGCCTCTTCGTATCTTCCCTGCAGCGATAGGATAGATCCAATAGAAAGGTGTATTTCAAGATCGAGCGGATGTAGGTTTTTAGATTGCTCCAATAACTCCAGGGCTTCTTCGTAGCGCTGAAGGTTAGTGAGTATCTGCGCTTTGAGGGTAAGCAATTCGGACGAGAAGGGATATTGTTCTTTGGCTTGGTCCACCGCAGCAAGCGCCCGTTTGAACTTACTTTTGTCGAGGTAGTAACCGATTATCGTTTCGTACGAATCGATATCAAAGAAATCGCTCCTGTTCTGTTTAAGATTCTCTTCGTATCGTTTGATCAGTTCTTCCTCCTCTTGTCTGTTTCTAAATTCCTGGGCCATCCGTAAAAGTGTTTTCCTAAATTAGTAAAATTTATTTTTAACTAACAGATCGGGTACAAATTTCCGCTATTAATTAAATCCGGTCAAGGTTGCAAGTTTTAAATGTTTGTGGTATAAGCACTCGAATACTGCGCACAGCACCAATCTAAGGTATTTTCCAGACTTTGAAACCGGATTCCCAATTTTTGCAAGGCCTTTTTATTTGAATAGTGGAAAGTTTCCCTTACCGATTTTGCTGATTGCCGGGTAATGAGAGGCTCTTTTCCGGTAATCCTGCTGCGCCATTCTTCGGCAAAAGCCAGTGCCATCAGCCATCGCACCGGTAATTTTAAGGATGGCGGCTTCTTGTTCAACCGAGAGGCAATTTGTTCAAAAAGGTTTTTGAAAGAAGTTTGCCCGCCATTGGCTATGAACCTTTCGCCATCTATTTTTTTGGCATGTATCTGCCATATCATTTCCACTACATCGCGCACGTCAACATAGTTTAGGTGGCCTTCGGTGTATATTTTTTTTTCTTGCATCACATAGTGAAAGAGCTGTGCACTGCTTTTGTTTTGATGGAAAGGAGCAAGTATTACTGATGGGTTTATGATGGCTACCTTCAGGCCTTCTTCATGCCCGCGCCATACTTCCAGTTCGGCCAGATGCTTTGACAGGGCATAGTCGGTATTCAGTTCTCCGCTTTGCCACTTGCTTTCTTCATTGATATCACGAACATCCTTTTGCCTGCCAATGGCCGCCACCGAACTTACGTGTATCAGGTGCTGCACCCCTAAAGCCAAGCACACATTCACGATATTTTTCGTACCATTTTCATTCACATCCAAAATACTTTTTTTCGATCGCGGATTGAAAGTGACCAGCGCGGCTGCATGGATCACCGTGGTTGCGCCCCGCAGGGCTTCGGTCAATGCTTCTGTGTCAAGCAAATCAGCTTCGCGCCATTCAACCGCGGCCAGGTCTTTGGCAATGGCTGTTTTGCTGCCCGGTTTTTTCACCCCGATGGCCGGCACATTTTCATTCACTAACCTTCTTAAAAGATGGCTTCCTAAAAGTCCGTTGGCACCGGTAACAACAATCATATCACAGTGTGTTGTTAAGAAGGGGCAAATCCAACGCTTTTTTGAAATTCTTATTTTGAAAGGCGTCTTTCACAACACTGCATTGCAATGGACTATGGCAGTCGCTCCCAAGAAAATCAACCCATGCCTGCTCTATTAGTTTCACCGCCATGCGCTCAATGGGTTTGCCATAGTAGCCTACAATAGAAGGGATGTTCACTTGTAGCAATACACCTCGGTCGCGCAGTTCTTCCGCTTTTTTCAACGTCATATATTGATACCGCTCAGGATGGGCCAATATAGGTTTATACCCTTGTGTGATGGCGGTGAAGATAAAATCATTCAGTTGATAGGGCTCGGAGAAAAAATTGGTTTCAAACAACAGGTAATTGGCTCCAAAGCATAAAAGTTTTTCAGGGGCACTCACGCCCTTGATCAGGTTTTCATCCAGATAATATTCAGCTGCGGCTTCAACAATAACGGGCATTTGATGTTCCTGCAAAAACTTATTTAATTCAGCGGCTTTCGAAATGATCTGGCTGGGTTCGTTCCGGTAATAGTCGCTCATGATGTGAGGCGTGGTGATCAACTTGCTGTAGCCTAACAGATGAAGCTCCTGGATTATTTCAATAGCTTCCTCATGGGTCTTCACTCCGTCATCCAACCCGGCAAGCAGGTGCGAGTGCATGTCGGTGGCAATGGTTTTTTGAATTGAATCGCGTTTATTCTTAAAGAAAGATATCACGATCTACTGAATATTTTTTTCCAGCGTTTTTTTAATGGTGTCCGGTCTTCATAATATCCATACCCATCGTAAGAGGCCATCAAAGGCATGGCGTTGAGGATGGCAGAAACATTCTTCAATTTATTGAATGTGACTATGCGCAAGAGGTTATGCATAAAATCTTTGTTGGAATAATTGGCCCTGAACACATAGATGGAAACATCAGAACGCTTCATGGCCATGATGCCATCGGTAACCAGGCCCACGGGCGGGGTGTCGATGATTATATATTCATAATGTTT
>JAYVAI010000182.1:0-4418 GCA_043751075.1 Cyclobacteriaceae bacterium
CTAAATGATTTGTCGAGTGGCACATTGAAGTCCACGCGAATAAGTGCACGCTTTCCCTGGAAGTTGATGTCGTTGATGGTTTTCATAATTTTTATAGTCAAATTATTTTAATCTCAAAAATTGTAATGACGAATTGATTTCGGGTGGCCATCGTTTACAGTTGACAAAAGGCAATTGACAAAATTTCGGGCTTGATTTCCAGTTGGTTTTTATCAATCGCATTTCCATTTTCACAATTAATTTGTCATGTACATCCCCCACTGATCACCGTTTACCGACCACCGATTACTGATCACCGACCACCGATTACCTTTTACCGTTTACCGATTACTGATCACCGTTTACTGATTACCGTTTACCGATCACCGATTACCGACCATCGCCTATCTACACAATCAGTCCCCAAAACTAATCCCCAATCCCTTCGCTGCTTTCACTAAGTACGAATCTTTTTTAAGAAAATTATATTCCTTAGTTGCTTCATCCAGCGTAACGGACGTAATAGTATTGTTTTTAAATGCCACCATGCGCCCAAAGGTTTTCTCTAAGGCCAGCTCAAATGCTTTCACGCCAAACAGTGTTGCCAGCACGCGGTCGAACGCGGTGGGCGTACCTCCCCGCTGCACATGGCCGAGCACTGTTTCCCTTATTTCGGCTTGGCAGCCCGCATCTTTTAATTGTTTGGAAAGTTGAAATGCTACGCCACCGAGCCGCACATGCTCCGAACCCTTTTCGCCTTTGCCTGCTGTGATGGTGCCTTCTTTTGGTTTGGCACCCTCGGCAATCACAATGTTGGCAAAGCCCCTTCCGCGTTTATAACGGCTGTCAATGCGCTTCACCAATTTGTTTATGTTGTATGGAATTTCCGGAATCAAACAAATTTCTGCACCTCCGGCAATAGCGGTGTGCAAGGCAATCCATCCGGCATCGCGGCCCATTACTTCCATGATCATTACACGGTGATGGCTTTCGGCCGTGGTCACCAATTTATCAAAACTGTCGGTGGCAATCTGCACAGCAGTTTGAAAACCAAATGTCAAATCGGTTGCCGACAAATCATTGTCAATTGTTTTTGGAACACCAATGATCGGAATTCCTTTTTCAAACAATGTCTTAGAAATTTTTTGCGACCCGTCTCCGCCAATGTTTATGATCGCATCAAAATTTAGCGCGTTGAGTTTTTTTATCAGCTCATCCGATCGGTCTTCAAATTTGGTTGAGCCATCCGGTTGCATCACCGGAAACTTGATGGGGTTGGCTTTGTTGGTGGTTTTAAGAATGGTGCCGCCCCTCACATGAATGCCTGCCGTGCGCTTGCTGGTAAGGCGGATGATTTCCTGCGGCTCGTTCAGCACACCATTGAACGCTTCGATGCTCCCATATACTTCCCAGTCTTTTTCCCTTCTGGCGCGCTTGGCAATGCCGCGTATCACTGCGTTGAGGCCGGGGCAATCGCCACCTCCGGTAAGTACTAAAATTTTCTTTGTCATAGATTTAAAATTCAAGGGTCAAGATTAAGGATTCAAAGTTCAATATTCCATGTCGTTTAGTAAAACTTTCAAAATAACTTGTACAAATATCACAGAAAAGATCAAGCCGTATATAAGGTCGTCCCTCTGGGACTTACTTCTAACGCAAATACAATGACTCTACCATAATCATCCCTACGGGATTTTTATAGTCCAGTATGGACGGCCTTATGGTAGTAGGCAGTTGAATGAAGTTGATAAGTCCCGGAGGGACGACCTTATGAGGAAGTTATTTTGACAATTTCTCTTAGTTAGCTAAGGTTTAGTTACGAAGAAAGAATTATTTGGTGAGCATCGTACCACGAAACATGGAGGCAATTCCTGAAGGTAAGGTATCTCCAATCTAAAATCTAACATACTAAATCCTACATCTTAAATCTCACATCTTAAATCTCACATCTTAAATCCTAAATCTAAAATTAAAAAGCCGCCCTTCGCAATCTATCGTTTATCGCTTTGCCCAAACCAACGTCTGGCACTTCTTCTGCCAATATAATGTCAATATCATTTTTGTCCATAATGCGCAGGGAAGCAAATAATTTTTGAGCCGCCTCTTCAAGGTTGCCTGTTGGAGATAAAATTATTTGGTGGCCACTGTCTATATTTTCAATGTGTTTTTGAAAAGTGATCACGCCTACCCGCTCGGTTCCATAAAGTCGAAGCAAGTCGTTGATGTTTCCCAATTTCATTTTCCTCGTTGGCGCATAATGACTTTGTAACTGGCCGGGAGCTTTGGGGTTGGAAGAAGAATTTAATTGCATACTTACTTTCCCTATCACCGATTCAATTTTCTCCAGGCTCAATCCGCCAAGCCTATATACTATCGGCATTTCATTTTCAAAACCAATAATAGTTGACTCTATGCCCACGGCACAATCGCCTCCGTCAAGTATGTATTTTATTTTTTCTCCCAGTTGTTCATTCACATGCTCAGGCCGCGTAGGACTAATGTACCCAAACGGGTTTGCGCTTGGTGCTGCCAAGGGAAATGACAGGGTCTGTAGCAGTGCGCGTGTGAGGTCGTGATCAGGACAACGGATTGCAACCGTGTCCAATCCCGAAGTCACCAGATCAGGTATGAAAGATTTTTTCTTTAAGAGCACGGTCAACGGCCCAGGCCAAAAACGGGCGGCAAGTTTTTCTGCTTTTGCAGGAAAGGCTTCAACCAATTCTTTTGCTCTTGAAATGTTGGCCACGTGCACAATCAACGGATCGAACTGCGGACGGTTTTTTACTTTGAAAATTTCCAGCACAGCTTTTTCATTCAAGGCATTTCCCGCAAGGCCATATACGGTTTCGGTGGGGATGGCAACTAATTCACCTTTTTCAAGAAGTTGCTTTGCTGTATGGAGGTTGCTTCCTATCTCGGCCATGAGCCAGCAAAGCTAAATTAATTTGCCATGATGTGATATTTTGTGACAGGCATCAGCATGATTAAATCAAGAATTACACCGGCAGGAATCTCTTTCGGGATCGCGGCCCGCCTACCGGACAGGGTCGGGCATGAATATTATCGAGGTGTTAAAATTTTGAAAACCCGCCCGCGAAGACATTTCATAGATTAGATAGCGTTTTATCCCACGAACGTCATCGCGGGCGGCTGCCCAAACCTAAATCGTTACACCAACCTTCCTGCCGACCCGCGATCCCGAACTATATTCTGGCCTCAGCCTTTGTTGGTGTTGCGCGAAAAGCGAATGGGCGGGCTCACCAACAAACGGGTGGCGTTAGGTGCACTACGCACCTGAACATGTGCTTGCTTGATCGCACGAATAGTTGCAGAATTATCAAAATAGTTTCTCCTTCATCCGCAGCACCGATCGCTCCTGAGAATATTTTTCCAAGTCGTCCAGCCTTATCCACTTTACTTCATGCGATTCTTCGCTCACTTGAATCACATCTTTTGGATTTGCTTCCAACAGAAACCTGACATCGTAATGAAAGTGCCCGGGAAAATCTTTGCGCGCGGGAATAACGTGTATGTCAATATCAAACGGTGAGTTGTAAACCAGTTTAAATTTTGTCAACCCGGTTTCTTCTTCGGCTTCTTTAATCGCAACGCGTAAAATGTTTTCGTCACCATCGGCATGGCCGCCCGGCTGCACCCACTTATTTAATTTTGCATGATGCACTAAGAGCACTTGCGTGCGAAGCGGATCCACGATCCACGCGGAGCCGGTAATGTGACCGGGCAGATGCGTGCGCTCAAAACAAGCTGCTTCTGAAAGTAACGTTAGAAACCGATGGGCAAAATCTTTCTCTTCTTGAAATAAAGTCTGGTAGCCGTGAAGACTTTTTGCCAGATCAAGGCGATCCATAAATTTTATTGGATAACAACAGTGGCCTTGTTGAATTTGCCTTCTTCTAATTTTCCGATGCGCTCGCCACCACCGGCATTGTCTTTATCGTCTTTGCGCACGATTACATAGTAGGAGATTGATTTCAGTTTTTTCAATTTCAATACGCCTTTAGTATCGGACACACCTGTGAAGGCTATGCTTTTTTCTTTGGTGTAATCTTCCTCGGTTTCAAAAAGCATTACCTGCGCCCCGCTTACGGTGTTGCCAAGTTCATCACGCACGGTTATGGTCAGTGAGGTGTTTAATAGTTGTAGTGGTGAGGTTTCTGTAAACCATAAGAGTAGAAAGAGGAGGATTGTTTTCATTTTTAAAGTGTTGAAGTGTTAAGGTTTTGAGTTTGTTAAGGTTCGAATTTTGCTGAAAGTACAGCCTACTGCTGTCTGCCTACTGCCTACTTTTTAAGAGTTCTGCCTACTTTTTTAGAGTGTTTGCCTCACCGTATCAACGATACCCCGCCCCGTTTTTCCTGAATGCCTTTGTCGGGCCTGAAAGAGCTTACATATTTAAATACGTAGGCGTAGGTTCCTGC
>JAYVAI010000183.1:0-12070 GCA_043751075.1 Cyclobacteriaceae bacterium
TTGTAGGGTCTCAATCTGTTCGTATAGTTTTTCTTTGTTTATCATGGCTTTGGGGTTTTTTAACCAAAGTTAACAATATGCATTTTGTCGTACACCCGGACGTTTTGTTATCAAATGGCAAATCTCTATTTTCGCGTATTCACAATAACCCCAAACCTAAACCTAATGATTATGCGAAAGTCTTATTTCCTTTTCCTTACAGGTTTGACATTCACTGCGATCTGTTTTTACGGATGTTCAGAGAGCAAACCAGCCGAATCTACCGTTGAAACAACAGAGGCACTAAAAAGACCCGATTTCGGAGGCTATGAAACTCAGGCCCTATGGGGAGAACACCTTGTTACCATAGGTGGTTGCAATGATTGTCATACCCCCAAGAAAATGACACCTATGGGACCGGCTGATGACACCACTTTGCTCTTATCAGGACATCCTGAGAAGTCGCCTGCACCAGATGTTGATCGCAGGCAAATGGAATCCAAAGGGCTAGTAGTCACAGCAGATTTTACCGCCTGGGTGGGTCCTTGGGGGATTTCCTATTCTGCGAACCTGACACCGGATGAAACAGGTACGGGCAATTGGACTGAAGAACAGTTTATTAATGCAATCAAGAATAATGTATGGAAGGGACTCCCTGGATCAAGGCCATTGATGCCACCCATGTCCATGATGCCAGTCAAACACATGACAGTTGAGGAGCTCAAAGCAATATTTACTTATTTGAGAACAATTAAACCAATTAAAAATATCTCAGTCCAGCCAACACCACCAGTATTAAGCAGGAAATAATTGTAAGGGCGCAACAATTAAAAGATTACAACCCGTGCTTCCATTTAAATGAAAGCACGGGTTTATTTTTGTTTGTTACAAGGGAATTGAAAGAAAGAGAAACTCTTGTCTTAGCAGAGGCTCCCGCCATGTGGACTCTCACGAAAACACCCCGCGAAAACGTTCTCAAAGACTTGCTAAGGTTTGGTTTACGCTGGACGGTTGCAGTCTGACCTTTGGCTTGAGAACAGAAGTTGACTTGTTAGTCGACAAAGATTTGACTGGCGACACAAGCTCGTTGTTTTATAGCTGTCGACAGAAACCGCCCAGTGCACAACAATAGGTTTGCACAATTGCCGGGTTCAGAGTAGGTATTTAGTTTGTGTTTCATAAGTTATATTTGTCAAGTGGGACAGGTCGCAACTGGTCGGGCTTAACATTCCGCTTCGCTCCATTTTTAAGCCCTCCTATTCCGGCAACTGTGCAAACCCCAACGCAGCACGAGGCAAACTATGATGGGTGATTGCTTAATCAAACGTCTTGGGTTCAAAGTCAATAAATAAATATTGCTATTTATTGACATGATGGCAAGGAAACGCTAAAATTTTATTGGCTAAGAGACCGAATTGGTATCCTCTTAATTCACTGCTTTCTCCAAAACCTCCACATCGGCCAAAGCCGAAGTATTCTGTTGGGCTATCTCAATCTCCTCACCGTCCTTATTTAAGAACTTAAACTCGGTGATGGCCATGGACGAATCTTTTACCAACGCAACCCAACGCTTATACTTGAAGAACCAACCTACCCGTGGCGAAATAAAACCGGCCGTGAAATAGGCGTGCAGGTATGGGTGCAGTGCCATCACCAATCCTTTCTCGTTTTGCTTCACCAGCAAATGCTCCAGGTGAAGTTCAATTTGATCGGAGACTAATATTGATGCCGTAATTTTTCCTGTGCCGTTGCAAGTAGGGCAAACTTCTTTCGTGGCAATGTTCATCTGCGGGCGCACACGTTCGCGGGTAAGTTGCATCAACCCAAACTTGGAGAGCGGCAGCACGGTATGCTTGGCGCGATCTCGCTCCATCTCTTCTTTGATAGTGTTGAACACAACCCGTTTGTTTTCGGCATTGCGCATGTCAATAAAGTCAATCACAATAATGCCACCCATGTCGCGCAGGCGAAGCTGACGGGCTACTTCTTTGGCCGCTTCAATGTTTACCGAAAGGGCCGTGGTTTCCTGGTTTTCTTCGCGGTTGGATTTGTTGCCGCTGTTCACATCAATCACGTGAAGGGCCTCGGTATGTTCAATGATCAGATAGCCGCCACCTTTAAGGCTTACGGTTTGCCCAAAGGCAGATTTGATCTGCTTCTCTATACCATAGTGTTCAAAGATTTTGGCTTTACCTGTATAAAGTTTGGCGATTTTCTCCTTGTCCGGGGCTATTGTGCGTATGTAGTTCTTTACCTCCTCAAAAATCTTTTTGTCATCAATATGCACATTGTCAAACGACTCGTTGAGCACATCGCGCAATACGGAGGAGGTTTTGCTAAGCTCGCCAATCATTTTATCGCGCGGGTTGGCCTCTATCATGCGGGCGATGCCTTCTTCCCAGGTATTCACCAGGTTGCGCAGGTCTTTGTCAAGGTCGGCCACTTCCTTCCCTTCGGCCACGGTGCGAATGATCACGCCAAAGTTTTCGGGTTTTATGGATTGTATAAGGCGCTGAAGGCGCTTGCGCTCTTCGCTGCTTGAAATGCGCTTGGAAACATTTACTCCAGAGGAGAATGGCACTAAAACCAGATAGCGTCCTGCTATCGATATCTCGCACGAAAGTCGCGGGCCTTTGGTGGAAATGGGTTCTTTCACCACCTGCACCGGTATCAACTGGCCCTTGGAAAGTTGCTGGGCTATTTTCCCATGCTTATCAATTTCTTTCTCAAGTTGGAATTTATCCAGCTTACCACCTGTGATCTTCTTGGAGCGAACGAGTTTGGTGAACTTCTGCAACGAACTGAACTTTGGCCCCAGATCCAGATAGTGAAGGAATGCATCCTTTTCGTATCCGATATCGATGAAAGCTGCGTTCAGCCCCTGGACAACTTTTTTAACAGTGCCCAGATAAATATCACCTACTACAAACTTGCTGCCTTCCTGGTCTTCGTGGAATTCTACAAGCTGTTTGTCTTTAAGAAGGGCTATGCGACATCCGTCCTGAGTAGCGCTAATTATAAGTTCATTACTCAAAACTTTAAAAATTTAGACCTTAAGTCCCTCTCCTTTAGAGAGGGGTTGAGGTGAGGTTTATTTCTTCTTGTGTCTGTTCTTTCTCAAGCGCTTCTTGCGCTTGTGAGTGGCCATTTTGTGCTTTTTTCTTTTCTTACCACTTGGCATAATGCGTTTTGGTTTAGCCTCATCCGTCCGCTTTTGGCGGACACCTTCTCCTAGGGAGAAGGGAGATGAGAGGGTTTAACAATTAATTAATCTATTTTAAGTCTTTCAGATACGAATCAACTGTGGCTTGAACAGCCAGATCCTTATCCATTTGTTTTACTTTTTCAAACTGCGCGCGCGCCTTGTCCTTATTGCCTTTGTTCATGTAAGCTACTCCCAACAAAAGCTGACCTTGCACATGCGCTGGGTTTACCGCTATCAGTTCATTAAATCTTTCAATGGCCCTATCATACTGGCCTGATTGAATGGAGAGCATGCCCATGTTAAAGAGAGCAAATTCATTTTTAGGATCTTCGGCCAGCACTTCGCGCATCATGGCGATCCCCTGCATGGGTGCTTTCGAACTCAGGTAGGTCATCGCCATTTTGGTTTTTACCTCTAAGTTCTTTGGCTCTGCGGCCAAAACTTTTCCAAGCCACGAGCGCGTTTTCTCTGCCATTTGCTCTTGCTTTTCGGGGCCCATGGCAAAGGTGTAGGCTTCGTAATAGCTGTTGCCGGCTTTTAAAAAACTTTCTAATGTGTTAAAGAACGTGGCTGCTTGTTCGGCATACCAGGCTGCGCTGTCAAATTGACCCGCTTGCGAGTATAGGCTTCGCAAAGAGTCGGCAAAGATAGCATTTTTTTGATTCGGGCTTCCCTGTATGTATTGGCTCCTGATATTCTTTATATCCTGCGATAGATTGGCCGGCACCTCACTGTGTGCTGCGGGCTTGGAAGCTGATGCGGGGGCGTCTTCCTTAAGTTGGTTTTCATTCTCCACTACCGATTTTGGCAAAAGGAAAATGAGCCCGATTATGGCAGCGGTTGCAAGGAGTAAAATGATCCGGGTTTTTAACATGGGTATCGTTGTTCGTTGGCGGCTATTAGTTGCTCGTTATGCTTTCGGATAACCAACAACGATCAGCCAACCCCTAACAATTATTTTTCAGCCAACTGCTTTACCTTGTCGCTGTTTTTGATTTTGTTGATAAAAATCTTGGCGGGTTTAAAGCTGGGGATGTAATGTTCCTCAATCACAATGGCTGTGTTGCGCGAAATATTGCGGGCAATTTTTTTCTTTCTCTTCTTATTGATGAAGCTGCCAAAACCGCGAACATAAATGTTGTGACCGCTGGCCATGTTAGATTTAACAATATTGAAAAATGCTTCTACCGATGCAGAAACATCTGCCTTGTCGATTCCGGTTTTGTCTGCGATTTGATTGATTACGTCTGCTTTGGTCACGGTGGTGAAGTTTGGTTTATGGTATGGATGGCCTAAAAATTCAGGAGGGCAAATTTAACCCAGTTTGTTCAAACGCAAAATGAATTTATTGATAATCACGCAGATGGCTGTTAATTATCAGGCGAAACTACCAGAAGGTACGGTGAATATGATGCGTATTTCAGACATTCGCACCCTTTGAGACCAAAAACGTGAACAAAACAATTTTTTCGAAAAAAATTCTTTCCTGGTACGAACAAAACAAACGCGACCTGCCCTGGCGCCACACACGCGACCCATACAAAATCTGGCTTTCGGAAATAATGCTGCAACAAACCCGCATTGCGCAAGCGCTGCCGTACTACCAAAAGTTCATTGAAACGTTTCCCGATATTATCTCATTGGCTCGTGCAAAGGAAGATCGTGTGCTCAGGCTGTGGCAAGGATTGGGCTATTACTCAAGAGCCAGAAACCTTCACGCTTGCGCAAAAAAAGTAAAGACAGAATTTGACGGGAAATTTCCGCAGACCTTCGAGGAGTTAAAAAAACTTCCGGGCATAGGCACTTATACCGCAGCCGCCATTGCTTCCATTGCTTTTCGCGAACCGGTAGCGGTAGTAGATGGAAATGTTTATCGCGTGCTCGCGAGGGTTTTTGGTATTGATCTGGACATTGCCAGCAGCGGGGGCAAGGCTTATTTTTTTAAGAAAGCCAATGAGTTGATCAACATTGAGCGTCCGGATTTGTTCAACCAGGCGGTGATGGAGTTTGGGGCACTGCATTGCACTCCACAAAACCCCAAGTGTGAATCTTGCATTTTTATCCGCTCGTGCGTGGCCTGTCAAAAGGAACTGCAAACCATGCTGCCTGTAAAAGAAGGGAAACAGAAAATTAGAAAACGATACTTTACTTATATAGTGATTGAGCACCGGGGCCGCCTGCTCATGCGCAAGAGGAGAGATGGCGATATTTGGAATGGGCTCTATGATTTCTTTCTTATCGAAAGCCCTCGCCTGCAAAATCCAGAAAAACTTTTGCTGAAGATACCCGAATTAAAAACCTTCGCTTCGGCTAAGGCAAGCAAAGTTTACAGGCACGTGCTGTCGCATCAGCATTTGATGACCCGCTTTGTGCGTATTCAAATTTCGCTTAATCAATCTTTCAAAAAATTTATGATTCAAAATGGATTTGCATTCTATACAATGAAACAAATATCCAATCTGCCCAAGCCGGTATTGATAACCAAGTTTTTAGAGGAGCATGTAGCTTGATTTGAATCGGTCGAAAACCAAGATCACGCTAAGGCGCAAAGACGCAAAGAGAACAATAATGGGTCTTAGCAAATATATTTTGTAGGCTGCCCTTTGCGAGAGAAATTCGACCAATGCACCCTCAGGAGCTACAACTCATAACTTTTCCTAATTTTGCATTCACTCATACAAGGGAACCTCTAAAAACTCAATTTGATACAAATAGGGAACGCAGATGACGCAGATTAATATGATAAGCGCAGATTTAATCATCAGAAATCATATCGATCAGCGTTATCAGCGTTCCAATTCATCAGTTATTAGTCCACAAGTAATCAAACAAAAAAATATATGTCAGGCGTAAACAAAGTAATTCTAATTGGAAACCTGGGCAAAGACCCAGAAGTAAGGAACTTGGAAAGCGGGGCAACCGTGGCAAACTTTACGATGGCCACAACGGAAACCTACAAGGACAAAACCACCGGAGAGAAAAAAGAAATCACGGAGTGGCACAACATTGTTTTGTGGAGCAGTCTGGCCGAGGTTGCGGCCAAGTATCTTCACAAGGGTGACATGATTTATATAGAAGGAAAACTTCGCACTCGCAGTTGGGAAAAAGAAGGGGTTACCCGCTATATCACTGAAGTGCTTGGCAACACTATGAACATGTTAAGTACGCGCAGGACCAGTAGTGACAACGCAGATCGCGCTCCTTCACCTTCGGCATCCGCCAATAGTGGCAGCCCCGTAGTAGAAAATAAACCTTCTTCCGAAAATTCTACTGACAACCTTCCATTCTGATGGTTGAAAACATTTTTCAAAAACTTCTCTCTCAAATCTTTACAAAAGGTTTGGGTCCAGTTTTTTTTCTGATCACTGTTTTTCTGTTTTCGTGCACACGCGATTATCAACCAAAACCCAAAGGCTATAACCGGTTGCTGTTGCCCAAACAAGAGTACCGGCTGTCGCCCGATTCGTTGCCCTATCAGTTTGAATATTCCCAGCATGCAAACTTGCAACGCGATTCCTCTTGGTTCAGCGAACGGCATTGGGTGGGCATTTACTATCCTGAACTGAAAGCAAAGATCCACATCACCTACAAAAAATTAAACAACCGCGAAGCCCTGCTAAAAGAGTTGCTGGACGATTCTTACAACCTCACCTCCAAGCAGCAGATAAAGGCTTCGGCCATCGATGAATTGATTTCCGTGACGCCCTACGGCAACACAGCCGTGATTGCAGAGATTGCCGGTGATGTGCCCAGCCAGTTTCAGTTTACCATGACGGATTCCTCACAGAATTTTTTGCGCGGTGCCCTTTACTTTAACACCCGCGTGCAAAATGATTCGCTCGCACCCGCCATTGACTTTATGAAAAAAGAGACGCTGCATTTTATAAACACGCTACGGTGGAGGGATTGATTCTATTGCAACACTCCTTGAATCCTTCCAAAGGGAGCTTGACAATGCCGCACGACAGCACCGTTGGTGTGGGCGAAGGATTTTATTGGTTCAGTGGTTTCATTTTGCTTTTCATAGTCCTTGGTGTGCTTAAAGCATATTTGGACGATTCACGTTGGGGTGGTAAAGTATATGGGTTTCAAGGGAGGAGAAGTAAAAGGTCAAAAAAATATTTTATTAAATAAGTGTTTGTTAGATTTGATTATGCTTTCAAAAGAAAAAATTCTTCAAACTGTAAATGAGTTGCCTGAACAATTTTCAATTGAAGACTTGTTCGAGCGGATCATTCTTTTGCAAAAAATCGAATTGGGCTTGGAGCAATCAAAATCCGGCCGAGTACTTTCCACAGGGCAGGCAAGAGAAAGACTAAAAAAATGGCTGTTGAAATAAAATGGACCATCCACGCTCTTGAGGATATTGAAAACATTGCTGAATTCATAGCACGTGACTCAGAACACTTTGCCTCTATCCAAGTAGAAAAATTCTTTCTAAGAACGGAAATTCTTGAAAGCTATCCCTTAGCGGGACGAACGGTTCCCGAAATAGCAGAAGAGGCAATTAGGGAATTGATAGAAGGAAATTACAGAATTATTTATAGGGTCGTCTCAGAAAACCAGCTTGACATTCTTACCATTCATCAAAGTCAAAGGCTCCTTTCAAACAATCCATTGTTCAAAAAATAATGGCAGGCTTCTTCGACACCTCTCTTGAATTTCTAAAAGGCGTTGGCCCGCAGCGGGCAGCATTGCTTCAAAAAGAATTAAAGCTGTTTACGTTTGGCGACCTGGTGCAGTATTATCCCTTTCGCCATGAAGACCGCACTCAGTTTTACGCGATCAATCAAGTAAACGATGAAATGCCCCACGTGCAAGTGAAAGGTAAGATCACCGATTTCGAATTTGCAGGAACGGGTTTCAAAAAAAGATTGATCGGTCATTTCACCGATGGCACCGGAGCGCTGGAGTTGGTATGGTTTCAGGGAATAAACTATGTAACAAAAAAAATCCAACCCAACATGGAGTATGTAGTGTTTGGCAAACCCAACCGCTACGGAAAAATCTTTTCCATCGCCCATCCGGAGATAGAGCCACTCACCACCAAAAACGAAAGAGGAGGTTTTCTAATGCCTGTATATCCGGTAACGGAAAAATTAAAAGCCCGCTACATCGACAGTAAATTTATTGCCAAACTTCAGGAGCAGGTGTTGCAGGCCGCCCAAAACCATATTCGCGAAACATTGCCCGCTTCCTTGTTACAAAAACAAAAACTGATCGGCAAAAAAGAAGCGTTGCTTTCCATCCATCTTCCGCAAAGCCACGAACAACTTGCTGCATCGCGACTGCGGTTAAAGTTTGAAGAGCTCTTCTACATTCAGCTTCGGCTTTTAAAAATGAAGTTGGTGCGCCAGGAAAAATTTCGGGGCATGGTGTTCAGCGACACAGCCATTCTAACAAAATTTTACAAAGAGCATTTGCCTTTCAATCTTACCGAAGCCCAGAAGCGCGTGGTGCGTGAGATATATGCTGATATGAAAAGCGGCAGGCAAATGAACCGCTTGCTGCAAGGCGATGTAGGAAGCGGAAAAACCATTGTGGGATTTATTTGTATGCTTCTCGTGGTGGGAAGTGGGGCGCAGGCTGCCTTGATGGCACCCACCGAAATATTGGCGCAACAACATTATAAAAATTTAAAAAAGTTTGCCGACCTGATGGGCATAAGCATCGGATTGCTTACCGGATCGGTAAAGAAAAGTAAACGCAAACCCATTCATGAGGGATTGGAAAATGGTTCGCTCAAAATATTGGTAGGCACTCACGCACTATTGGAAGAGGAAGTGAAGTTTCACAACCTTGGCCTGGCCATTATTGACGAGCAACATCGCTTTGGTGTAGCTCAGCGATCTAAGCTGTGGCAAAAAAATGCTGACGTTCACCCTCACGTGCTGGTGATGACGGCCACACCCATACCGCGCACATTGGCAATGACACTGTATGGCGATCTTGAAATTTCTGTGATCGATGAATTGCCAAAAGGGAGAAAACCAATTAAAACCATACACCGTTACGACTCGCACCGCTTGCAGGTAAATGGTTTTTTGAAAACACAAATCGATGCTGGCCGGCAGGTATATGAAGTGTATCCGCTCATTGAAGAATCAGAAAAATTGGACCTCAAACATTTGATGGATGGATATGAAAGTATCAGCCGTGCCTTTCCCGATGTGGCCATTAGCATTTTGCATGGAAAGATGAAACCCGAAGCCAAAGATTTTGAGATGGCGCGCTTCGTGAAAGGTGAAACCAAAATCATGGTGGCCACCACAGTAATTGAAGTGGGGGTGGATGTGCCCAATGCAAGCGTGATGGTGATTGAAAGTGCCGAACGTTTTGGTTTATCGCAACTGCATCAGTTGCGCGGAAGGGTTGGCCGCGGGGCAGAACAATCGTATTGTATTTTAATGACTGGCAACAAGCTCGGTGCCGATTCCAAAACCCGCATAGAAACGATGGTGCAAACCAACGATGGCTTTGAAATTTCTGAAACCGATTTGAAGTTGCGCGGCCCTGGCGACCTGATGGGCACTCAACAAAGTGGAGCCCTCGACTTGCTCATTGCCGACCTGGGCAAAGACGGAGAGCTATTGAAAACCGCCCGCGAAGAAGCACAGGCAATTTTGCAAGCCGACCCTGAGTTGGAGAAACCTGAGAACAAAGCCATTCGCCTTCAGGTAGAGTCAATGAAAAAAGCTACGGTGAACTGGAGCAGGATCAGTTAGTTACCTTCAACTCTATTATATAGCACCTTGCAAACTTGAAATTTTAGTGCTTTGAACAAACAGTTTTTGTAATACACGGATAATATAACAACCGACACTGCTTCTAATGCTTTACCTTCTCATGAACAAAAATTCGAGTTGTAAAAATCTTCAATCATTTTTTACAATTTCAACTTTGTCATTGTAGAGGTAGAAAATTTTCATCGTCCGAAGTTTTTTAAAGTGTTATCAAGTTCTTTGAATGATTTATTTATATCGTGAATTGCTTTTCGATTTGTTCCGTTGCTATCCTTCAATTGTATTCCTTGACCGCAAGTGCATTTTACTAAAACCGCATCAGCAACTTGTTTCAAAGATACGCTAATTGACCTTTTACATTCAGGGCAATTCACGGTTTGTTTCCCTATGTCCATCATGGTTTAATGTTTTTTATCTTTTGGAGGGTTAGGATCATTGCCGTAGGAATCCTTATCTCTGATTGTTCCGTCAGAACGATGAATTACTACTTCTGATTTTTGATTGATTGCAATTTCTCTTGCAATTTTAATTGCTTCGGTTTGGGTAGTTACGATTGCAGTTCTCCTGTCGTTACCTTCACCTTTCACAGCCCAATCTTTTCCGCTTGGGACTACATGTTGATTTCTCTTGCTCATATTATTTATTGGTTTACGATTTTAATTTCTTAATCAGCTTTTCAATTTCATCTAATGGCAAACGGTCATTACTGATTTTAAGTTTTTCCAAAAATTCAATCCCTGCAATTGCTGTAATAACTTTACTTTCAACCATCATTCGTATTACCCATAAACTTCCATGTACTATAACACCTTGTTCAATTGCTTCACTTCTCAACTTTGCATCACCAGTAAGCAACGGGCATTTCAATTGTTTTGCTTTCCACAAAACCGTTTTATCAATCAACGTTTTGAAAAATCGTTTAGTTTTAAAATTCTCTATCTCTTCAATTTCCTGTTCACTCAATTCAAAAACAATTAGCTGATGTGAACGGATAAAGACTTCAATCTGCTCTCTCTGTTCCGATCCTAGAATTTCACCTTTTACAAAATCAGTAGTGCAGATTTCAAAATCCAGCGCAAAGAATTCAGGCAATGCCTGAATCTTAATGATATCAAAAAATACACTGCTATCTGTAATAATTAGCTTCATACTATCTGATGCAATTGTTCTTTAAATTTCCAAGCCGACATTCCGAGATAGTATGCTGCTTCGTTAATAGTTAAAATTTCTTTTGACAAACCCATGTAAACAAGTCTTTGCATTTTCACAGGCTTTTCTTTGCTCATAAATTTTCCCGGCTCATTCAAGTGCAATCCTCTTTGTCTGTAACCCATATTGAACCGCTTATAAATAAAACCGGTGATAATGCCGAGATGCAAAGCCCTTGAAAAAACAGCAGAGAAAGAAATCCCCCACCGTTCTTTAATCAACATCAATTCATTTTGATAGAAATGGAAACGGTCTTTGCTCAATTCCTTCTTTGCCATATCAGCTGGATACAAAACAGCTGATGAAAAAGTATGACACAATTTTTCTATTTCCTTATCAGAGAGTTTTTTTGAAAAAGTTAAAGAGTGGTGAGCCAGTTCATGCAAGGCGGTTAATCTTTTTCTTACAACATCTTCGCCTTGCTTCACACTCTTTTTCAGGACAATTATTTTTTTACCATCAACATCTGCTTTCATTCCATCAAAACCATCAGGAGCATCCAGTTCAATTACTTTGTATCCTTTGTCCTCTAACATTTCAACCACATCAGGAATCGGGTCATAACCAAGTTTCCAAACTTCTCTTAATTTTTTTGCAGCGGTTTCAGCATCATCAGCATTCTCAATGACCTTTTCGTAAGTAAAGTATTCCGCCTTTTCACGTGGGTTAATCAAATGCTCCAGTTCTAAATAACGTTCACAATTTTCTTTTGCTTTTTCTTCAACAGCTATTTGTTCTGTTTTTGAAATCTTAGAGGAATATTTTCGGTAATCAACATTTTTCAATTCTACCTTAACAGTTGGAACAGAATAAAAATAGTCAACGGGAACACCCAGCACATTTGACATTGCAAGCAATGCTTTACTGTCAGGTTTCATTTTTCCTTGTTCGTATTTATGCAGAGTTTGACGAGTAACATACTTTTCAAGTTTGT
>JAYVAI010000184.1:0-4406 GCA_043751075.1 Cyclobacteriaceae bacterium
TCATGGCCAATGCCTGTGGATTGCTTTCTGCCGACTTCAACGCTTGCTGTGCAGCATATACCATCCCCAGCCTCCGTTGCCTGCGGTCGAAATCCAGTGCGGCCCCTCCCACAATTTCCGTAAGGCGGCCCGCTGCGGCATGCGTTTGAAATTCCATTTGCCACAGTCGGTGTTTGGCTGTTAAATATCCCTGTGCCATAAAAAGGTCTTCATTGTTTTTGGCATAGATGTGCGGTATCATCAGGCTATCATACAACACCGTCACTTCATCTTTTAATCCCGTCAGTTTCAACTCCTGATCAGGTTGTTCTTTGGTTTCAGCGTTTTGCCACACGCCATGAAAGGGGTCAACGAATTTGCCAAGGGCCGGAATGGGCGACCCGAAGTTCCAGTTATTGTTGAGAAAAAAAACCAACCCAACGGTGATGAGGGCAGAGAGGCTAACCTTAACGTAGTGCATAGTGTGAGGATATTTTCCTTAATTTTCGGGATTATTTATTAGATTCAGAAGCAAATGTCTGTAAAAGAAGTGTTGAGTAAATATTCCAAAGAGCAAATTAAGAAAGCAGCGCAGATCAAAGCCATCTTTTTTGATGTGGATGGCGTGCTCACCGATGGCAAAATAATTTATGACAGCGCAGGGAAGGAGAGCAAGCAATTCAATGTTAAAGATGGGTATATCATCAGCCATCTTAAAAAGGCAGGCATTCTGGTGGGCATCATCACGGGCCGCGAGTCGGTGGTGGTCAGCAATCGCGCTGCCGAATTGAAACTGGATTTTTGCCATCAGGGTATTATGGACAAGCTATCCGTATTCGAAAAATTGGTTAAGTTCCATAAACTAAAGAAGAAGCAGGTGGCTTATATTGGTGATGATATTAACGATCTTGGTGCTTTGAGGGCCTGTGGCCTTTCGGCTTGCCCAGCTGATGCTATGGAGTATGTGAAAAGTGAAGTTGAAATAATAACCAGCACCAAGGGAGGCGAGGGGGTGGTGCGGGAAGTGGCCGATTTGATTTTGGCTGCAAAGGGGGAGTTGGAGAAGATTGTTAAAATTTAATGCGATGTATTCAGATCAGGAAACATTGAAGTACTTGGCCAAACTGACTTGGGATACCAAACAGACGCCAAAAGACTTGCTTCACATCTTGAAATCCGGTGAAAATAACCGGGAGAAGAAGGGACTTTATATAAAAATCCTCAATTGGTTTCCCTGGCATCAGGTAAGGCTTATTGTAGGGGAAGAAAAATTGCCAGAAGTTTTGGCAGACGATGTGATACAAGGATTGTTCCCACGGGACTTAAGGGATAAATATCGTTATGTCAAATCACTTTTATAAGGATAACCTTTATCCACTTCAAGACAAAGTATTAAAAGTGATAGGCACTTCTAATAGTCCATTTTATTTGACAGGCGGCACTGTTCTTGGCAGATTCTTGCTCAATCACCGGTATTCTGATGACTTGGATTTTTTTTTAAACTCAGCTTCTGATTTTAAAGTACAAACAGATAAATTAATAGAACACCTGAAATTGACTTTTCCAAACATCACCTTGGATAATCAGCAAGATTCTTTTGCCCGGTTTTACATTGTTGAGGGTAACCTTGCGCTGAAAATGGAGTTCGTTAATGATGTGAAGTACAGAATAGGAGAGCCAAGCCGAAGTGAATTCGGATTTCTATACGACACGTGGGATAACATTTTGTCCAATAAGTTAACAGCCCTTTCACGTATTGCCCCGAAAGACTACATAGATGTTCTGTTTCTAAGTTTAAAATATCCATTTAATTGGAAAACAATTATTGACCACTCGAAGCAAAAAGACGCTTGGGTAAATGAGATCAATATCAGTCAACAGTTAATGGGTTTTGATTTAAGTAAATTGACCAAAGTATTGTTTCCGGAAGAGTTTGATTCAAATAGAGTCACCTCAAATTATTTTGCAACTATGGCCCGCGAATCCCTTCACGGTTTCGACAATTCACTCTACGGCCGCACCTTATAGTCAACCCTCAAATGCCCAGTTCCCTAATTCCCAATGCCTAATTCCTAATGCCTAATCCTATGGAAATCTTTAAAGATAAAGTTAAACTCACCGACAAGATCACATTGGGCGGAAACCGTATGGTATTGTTTGCCGGCCCCTGTGCGGCCGAGAGCTACGACATTTGTATGGAAACAGGCACCCATCTAAAAAAACTGTGCGAAGAGCTGGATATAGATTATGTGTTCAAAGCTTCGTTCGACAAAGCAAACCGTACTTCATCAGGTTCATACCGTGGCCCTTCTATGGACATGGGCTTGGAGATACTCTCCATGGTGCGCAACGATTTGAAAGTGCCCGTAGTCACCGATGTGCATGAGTCGTACCAATGTGCCGAGGTGGCAGCGGTGGTTGATGTGTTGCAGATTCCCGCCTTCCTTTGCCGGCAAACAGATTTACTTATTGCCGCAGCCAAAACAGGCAAACCTGTGAAAGTGAAGAAAGGACAGTTCATGGCTCCCGAAGACATGAAGTATGCCATTGACAAAGTACGTGGGGAAGGAAACAAAAATGTTTTCCTCACTGAACGTGGAAGCATGTTTGGCTACAACAATTTAGTGGTTGATATGCGGTCGCTGCCCATCATGCGGCAATATTCTCCCGTGGTGTTTGATGTTACGCACAGCATTCAACGGCCCGGTGGGTTGGGAGGCAAGAGCGGTGGCGACCGGGAGTATGCGCCATACTTGGCCAGGGCCGCAGCAGCCGTTGGCGTAGATGGTTTTTTTATCGAAACCCATCCGCATCCTGACAAAGCATTGAGCGATGGGCCCAACATGGTGCCGTTGAAGGAGATGAGAGAGTTTGTAGAGAGGCTATTTACTTTTTGGAAGTTGGGCAGATAGATAGTGCTTTTATTACAAGCCAGATTTCTGACCCTAATCATTATATTTGCTTTTTAAAATTCACTTTTCAATGTTGTCTATGCGTTTTTTTCTAAGTGTGATTGTTGGGATTTTAGTACTGAGTGCTTGTGTTCCGAATAAGAGGATAGTTTACCTGCAGCACACTACCGAGCCTAAGTTTGGAGAGGTTAAGAATAAGGACACCATCACCAGAACCTATACGACCGAATTTTCAAATTATGTACTAAAACCGGGAGATATTATTTCCTTGCGGATAGCGAGTATCACCCCCTCCGAGTTTGATTTTGTACAAAAATATGAAGAGCAATTAGGGTTGATAAGGAAGCTCACGCAATATGATCAGGCAAATAAAGCTGGAGGGTTACAACAACAGGGTGCTATGATGGGAGGCGGAGGTGTTGGACAAACTGGTGGCAATGCCCTAATTCTGGATCGCATCCAATCGGGTTTTATTTTGGACGAAGATGGCTCACTTGAATTGCCTTATGTTGGTAAGCTTGATTTAAAAGGTATCACCTTGCCTCAAACTGAATCTTTGATCAGGGAAAAACTCAAAGGCTATTTCGAAACACCCGTAGTGCGAGTTCAATTATTGAGTTTTCATTTCACCATTCTGGGAGAAGTTACCAATGAAGGACGCTATACAACTTTTGATCCCAATGCTACTGTCATTGACGCAATTTCTTTTGCCCACAATTTGACTGATTATGCTGATCGTTCAAAGATAAAAGTTGTGCGCACGGAAGGAAACACGGCAAAAGTTTTTTATGTGAATACACTCCAGGAGGATTTGCTAAGCCAACCCGGATTTTATCTAAAGCCCAACGATCTCATTATCGTATCTCCCCTTCAGGCTCGCTATACCAGAAAATATGGAATGCCAAACTATAGTCTTGCATTGGGCATTGTCTCATCTGCCATTTCCTTAGTTGTACTCATTGTAGCCCTCAATACCAAATAGGTTTCCAATGAATAATCCCGATAACGAGGACGTGGGTATAGAAACCAATTCACCAATAAACGTGAGGAAATACTTTCTCAATCTGCTGAGACGGTGGCCGTTAATACTTCTCTTTTTTTTAGCCTCTGTTTTAGTGGGCTATGCATATAACCGATACCTGACACCAATATATTCTGTCAGTGGAAGGATTACCACCAAGAAGTTTTCCAATAAGTCCAATAGCATGGTGCCGGGGCTGGTAGATGCGAGTTTTTTTCTAAGTGGCCTTACTGAAGTTTATGAAGAGATACCCATTTTAAAATCGCCCAAACGCATTGAAGCAGCTCTTGATAAATTGGACTTTGATATAAGTTATTTTGCCAAAGGCATTGTTAAAACGGTACAACTTTCCCAAGGTTGGGGATTTGACGTGGAAATTGATTCGATTAACTCGGGAACGTATCCACACAGCGTTCCGATTTTTGTGAATCACCTTTCCCCTAATGATTTCGAATTGAAGATTGAAGATGATGCGTGGCAGAAACATGTTGAGG
>JAYVAI010000185.1:0-12062 GCA_043751075.1 Cyclobacteriaceae bacterium
GAGGATACCCCTATTACAAATCCGTAGCTTCTTACCCATGTAGAATCATTTATATCCGATGCCGATAACCCTAAACCTGTGATATCAATACGATCCTGGGAAGCGATGAAATCAAAACCAGGATAGGCAAGCTGACTGAACCCCAAGGGGGATTCTTTCAAAATGAAAAAGCATTTTTTATCGGCTTTATTTTCTGCAAACAATAGATTCCCTTTTATGGGCAAAGGCTGTTTGTATAAAACATAATTGCCCTCTTGCACCAGCGTGTTATTACGGTCGGTCACATCATTGAAGGAAATGATGCTAAGTTTCCAGTGCTTGCCCTGCAAACCAATAGAGCCAAGCCGTGCCTGGCCTTCCGGTGTTTTCGAAAGCAAGGATGCATCTTCGATGAGTTCTTTTGTATTCTCGGTCGCGGCTCCCCAGGTATGCAGTGACGTTCCTTTAAAAAGATAGTAAGTGGCAAGGGCGGGTATGTTGGGATGAATTTCAAAAATACGTTTTACACCAAGGGAATTATGGGCTGTCTTGATCTCAATTTGGAGGAAAGGATTCTCTGTTTGGAAACGTCTTACTTCTTTTCCGGAAAATTCAGGAGAGGTACCTTTTATCTCATGGGGAAGAAAAAGATCAGGCCCCCGCTTCAAGCCTGAGATTTTTGTCTGGATGTTGACGCCCTCTACAGTGAGCAATTCAAGGCTGCCATCATTCCAGGAAAATGTATTCCTGATTTTGTTATTGCCAATTGTCAGCGTATCATTTTTCAAAATGGCATAGCAATCTTTAAACTGAAAACTTTGGCCTAAGCAGTAATTGACCTGAAGATTAATAACTACGGCAAGAATCAGGAATTGATTAAATCGTTGCATACTATTTATTTATCCGCGCTACTTCAGTCTCCTCACCTTTAATGCACTTATGGTAGCCTCACCTTTTACAGGGGTAAAGGTGATGGTAAGGCCGGAACCATTTGCACATTCCGCATAAAATTTTTTCCTCACAGGTCTGTTGTACCCGTATGTTTTAAGAAGATCAAAAGATTCGAGTACTACTTTATCATTAACGGCTACATCAAATATGCGCTGGCCTCCCGGGTGGTGGGGCGATTCATGGCCATCTACAAAACGTCTTGATTGCGGATAAGGCTCAACCCATAAAAGTTCAATTTCATATTCGCCATCGGTAACATCAAAGCGGTAACCTTGGGCACCTATTCGCATGGTTTGATACAGGGGATCATCGTCTGTTCCAAGAATATCTTCCTTGGTGCCAATTTTATTGGCGATGTAAAGTGGTTTTCCTCCAATATATCCCCAACTGCCCGGTGTGTATTTTTTATCATAGACCCAGGCCAACCGCGATCCGGGTTCGTAATAGTCATAAGAACATCCGGCATTGATGGCAATTTCAGTGAATGGATTTTTTTTAAGGTCGAAGGGAAGCAAGTGAAAGGTAATGGATAAATAATCTTCATAGACTTGCCCATTCTGTTCACTTCTTACGGAAAGCAAATGATCCCCATCTGAAAAATTTGTGTTCCATACTACTTCATAGTTTTCTGTCTTCTTGCGGCCCAATGATTTGCCATTCATAAAAAGTTCTGCTTCGGGTAAGTTGGTGAACACCTGAACAGTTTGTTGAGCCTCTTTATCGATCGAATTAGAAGCGTATCCGGAACGATACGTCCAATTAGTTTCTGCAATTTTTAAAATTGGTTTGTTGGATAATGCAGCCTGATAATAGAAGTAAACATCTTTGGGTTCGCGTGCTGCCGTCAGTATGCCTTTGTTGTTGATGTGAGGCGTGGCATCAATCCTGCGTTCAGAACCAAAGTCGATCAGGTTCCAAATAGAAGATCCGGCTACGAAGGGCCGTGCCAGTATCTGGGGAAAGATTTGCTGATAAAAAAGTTTCTGGCCTTCTGTTGTGAAATCAAATTTCTCAGGGGTCATGCTGTGCAAGCGCTCATCGGCTCCTGCACCGTATTCACTGATGATGATTGGTTGGCGAGGATTGCGTGTATGAAAATCATCAAGGAATTTTCCGAAGTCTTCATATTTATCATAGTACCAGCCGTGGTATAAATTCCATCCCGTCACTTGCGATATAGTATCAAGCCCTGTCTGCTGGTACAATGGATAATTGTGAAGGGCCATACCCGTGTAACGTGTGGGGTCTTCTTTGCGTGTTAGCACTTCCAGGTTTTTAGCGAGTGCCAGCGTTTCGCGCGTATGCGCTTCGATGGTATCCGCAGGCAAAAAGCGGTGCATCCAGTATATTTCATTCATGTAGCCCCACAGTACTATGGACGGATGATTATAGTGCTGCCGTATCATTTCTCGCAGCATAGTGGCAGAATTTTCGTGATGTCCTTTACTGATCGTCACCTCATTCACAAGGGGTATTTCTTCCCACACAACAAGTCCCAACTTATCCGTCTCATCCAATACTGCGGGGTCTTGCGGATAGTGGGCAAGGCGTATAAAATTGCCTCCCATGCTTTTCAATAATGCAAGGTCTCTGCGATGCTGGTCATCACTCAGCGCATTACCTTTTCCGAGGTAATCCTGATGACGGTTTGCCCCTGTGAGTTTTAAGGGCTCACCATTAAGATAAAAACCTTTTTCAGGATCAAATTTAAACCATCGAAGCCCTAATGATGTAGTGATGTTATCAGCCACCATTCCATTTTCAATAATGGAGGTTTCGGTGCTGTACAAATAGGGATATGCAGGCGACCATAACTGAATGTTTTGAGTGAGCTGGCAGAATAGTTCAATCTCTGATAAAGCGTTGGCATTTATCGTAATCTTTTTTAGTACTGAGCTTACTTCAATACCGTCACGGTTTTTAATCACAGTCTTGATGGTCACTTTCTTATTTGAGGGAAGCTCGTTTATAACACGTGCCCGGATTTTAACCGATGCCGAGGTTTTACTTACTTGGGGAGTTTCAATATAAACGCCACCGGATGCGTGATCGAGCATATCAAAATGGATTTGCGAAGTGCTGATCAGAAATACATCGCGATAGATGCCTCCGTAAAATGTAAAATCGGCAGACAAAGGAGGTATGTCAGGATGGTGACTGTTATCAACGCGTACGGCAACCACGTTGTCATCGCCAAACTTAATCCAGGGTGTTATGTCAAAACAAAAAGCAGTGTAACCTCCTTTGTGTTGTCCTGCGTGGTTACCGTTGATGTAAACATCGCTTACCTGATTGGCCCCTTCAAAGTAGAGGTAGTGTTTTCGTGAACTGAATTCGGGTTTAAACCGGATTTTCTTTCTGTACCAGCCAGGCCCACGGTAATATCCGCGTGCGCCATCGGAAAGTACATCTTTATCGTTCCAGGTGTGCGGAAGTTGGACAACTGCCCAGAGGGAGTCCGGATAGTTCGAGCCACTGGCCTTGGCAGGATCACCTTTCCAGTATTTCCAGGAATCGTTTAACGACTGCTTAACTCTTTTTTGAGCATAGGCCGAAGTGCATTGTAACAATACAATGACGGTTGCGCACAATATGATTTGTGAGCACTTTCCAATAAAAAGTTTCATTAGTTTAACTAACTTTAATAGATTAAAATGATACGAACAGCAGGGAACGCATCAAGCCCTTAAACGGGAAGAAGTAAGTTCAATAAATTGTAAAGCGCACCACAAAGTTCAAAATAAAATTGAAAAATAAAAATCGAAGTTTGAATCGTGATTTTAATTCTTATCATGACCGTGCCACCACATCCATGATATCATCGTACAAATGGTTGCCCTTTTTTCTGTTGATGCAAGCGGCAGTTGAATTAACTGCGCAACCCGCTTTTCAAAATATTCGGTTTGAACGTATTGGTGTTCGTCAGGGGCTATCGCAAAATACGGTACTCTGTATTTTTCAAGACAGCCACGGCTTTATCTGGATGGGGACTCGTGATGGGTTGAACCGCTACAACGGGTATGACTTTGATGTTTTTCGCAAGGATGGAACACCCTCCGGTATAGGAGGAAATTTAATTGAAGCCATTGCACAGGATAAAAATGGTGACTTGTGGATAGCCACTCAAAATGGGTTGAGCCATTATAACTACAGTACATCCATATTTGACAATTATGATTTAGGTCTTGAGAAAAACCCGCAGGAGATACGCTCGATATTGATCGATCATACAAATTCTCTATGGGTGGGCACTTCATCAGGTGTATTTCTTTTTGACAAAAATTCCAAAAAATTGATTCCAACTACAAACCTCAAGGAGTTTGAATTCCTCAAAGAAGTCGACTTTCATGCGGTGTTTTCTTTGTTTCAGGATCGTTACCAAAACCTGTGGGTGGGTTCATCCAAAAACGGTGTTTATAAAATTGATTTTAAAAGAAAATTAGTCAATCACTATTTCACCGAATTATTTAAAGACGACACACCCGTGCGGATTGAAGCCATGGCAGAAGGAAAGGATGGAGCCATTTGGATCGGAACGTATGGAAATGGACTGGTGTGTTTAAATACGGATTCGGCAGTGCAGCATTTTTATAACAACTCACCGGAAGGCGCACACATTACCGACAATTTTATCCGTGCCCTGGCTGCCGATAAAGAAGGAAATATTTGGGTAGGCACATTCAATGGGCTGTCAATTTACAATGCCAGGAATAAAAAAATTGAGCCGGTTTATTACAACGAGTCTGATCCGTATGGACTTAGCCACAGTTCAATATGGGCTTTGTGTGCCGATAAAAAAGGATCGGTGTGGATAGGCACTTATTTTGGTGGTGTGAATTTCTACGATCAGGATAACCAACACTTTGAATACTTTCACCACATTTCAGAAAAACCGGGTACCCTTAGCTACAATGTGGTGGGTGCTTTCGAGGAAGATAAATCAGGCAATTTATGGATTGGCACCGAGGGTGGAGGATTGAACTATTATAATCGCGAGCTGCAGAAATTTAACACATATCCCACCCATGAATTAAGCGGAAACACAATCAAATCTTTATACAACGACAAAGATGACAATTTATGGATAGGTGTTTTTCGCGGTGGGCTTAACAAACTTCATGCGTCAAAAAAAAGAATTTCACACTATCCGAGCGGTTCAGATAGCCCTACATTAAAAGATGCCACCATCAATTGTTTGATAGATGATGCCAAGGGATTTTTATGGGGTGGCACAAACAAGCACGGACTAATAAAGTTTGATAAAAAGAAAGAGCGGTTTATTTCCTACCCATTTTCGGATACGCTCATTACTTTGTTGTCTGTGGCGTCCGTAAAAGGATTGCTCCAGGAAAGCAATGGCAATCTATGGTTGGCAACACAAGGCCAGGGGATTTTGGTTTTCAATGAGAGCAAAGGGATCCTTTCTCATTACACACACCATGCGGAAGATACGACAAGCCTTGCCAGCAATGACGTTGCGGGCTTGTTCATGGATTCTAAAAATAACATTTGGGCTGCAACCCGGGGAGGGGGTATTTGCCGCTTCGATCAGGCATCGAAATCTTTTTTGGTTTTTGATAATGTAAACGGATTGATCAACAACACCACGTTTGGCATATTGGAAGATAACTCCGGAAAGTTGTGGATCAGTTCCATTAATGGCGTTACCCGGTTCGATCCATCGAACAGAGCATTTAAAAACTATAATTACCAGTCCGGCTTGCCGCTGGAGGAACTTAACGAAGGTGCGTTTTTCAAAACAAGGGAGGGTCAGATGATCTTTGGTGGTAACAATGGTTTCGTTCGCTTTATACCGGAAAATATTTTTGATAATGCCTATCTGCCACCTGTTCTTTTCACCGATTTTCAGTTATCTAATAAATCGGTAACCCCGGGCGATGAAAGCGGCATACTGAAAAAGAATATTACAAACACCACTGAGATCACATTGCGCTATGACCAGCCGGTATTTACCATCGAATTTGCATCACTTAGTTATCATCAACCTGCCAACAATCAATATGCTTATATCCTCGAAGGATTTGATGAAACATGGAATAACATAGAAAATAAACGAAGCGTTACCTACACTAACATTCGTGGTGGCACCTATGTTTTTAAAGTAAAGGGGTCGAATAGCGATGGGCTATGGAATGAAATTCCAGCACAATTAACCATTACAGTGCTTCCCCCGCCCTGGCGAACCTGGTGGGCGTTTGTTGGCTATGGTATCATGATTGCACTCGGTCTACTGGTAGTTCGCCACAATGCTGTCAAAAGTTGGAAGATGAAAAATAATCTGCGGCTACAGGAAATGGAGAGGGAGCGCATAATGGAAATCCGCGAGCGCGAGCTGCAATATTTTACCGATATATCGCACGAATTTCGTACCCCCCTAACGCTTATCATTAATCCGCTGGAGCAATTGATGGAATCCGATACGCCAGACGATTGGATGAAAAGACTGATCGCGACAATGAACTATAACAGCAAGCGGTTGCTTTTGCTGATCAACCAATTGCTGGAGATCCGGCAGCTCGAAACAGGAAGGGTTTCGGTCAATCGTTCCCCTGCAAACATCGATAACTTTATCGGTAACATAGTAGATTCATTTAAAAGCATGGCCGATAAGCACGCCATTCGTCTTGATTATAAACCTTCTCAAAATCTGACGGTAGTGGATGCAGACGTTGACAAACTTGAAAAGATATTTTACAATCTCATCCATAATGCTTTCAAATTTACGCCAGAGGGCGGCACCATCCGCGTCAGCATTAAAACACTAAGCAAACAAAGCAGTGTTTATTTTATATTCTCGGTCTCAGATACCGGCAAAGGCATTCCAAAAGAACTTCAGAAAAAAATCTTCGATCGTTTTTACACTTTTAGTAAGGACGGAAAAGGCACTGGGATTGGCCTTTCTTTGGTGAAGTCGCTAGTGGAACTAATGCGGGGCACAATTGAAGTGGAAAGCAAAATAAGTAAAGGTTCCAACTTTATAGTGCGATTGCCTTTTCAGGTTTCGCTTCAACAAGAGAAAGTGAACACTGTAGTTCCATTCATCCGTCAGCTCCCGGAAGAATACGTTGTTTTTCCGGAGTACGAGCATCTTCATTCATTGACATCCGATAAAGACACCATCCTTGTGGTGGAAGACAACGCTGAACTCCGTGAGTATTTAAAGGAAAGTTTAAAAAACGAATATCACATCATCCTTGCAAAGAATGGTGAAAAAGCTTTGGCCAAAGCAAAAAAAGAAGGTCCTCAATTAATCCTCAGTGATATTATGATGCCCGAAATGGATGGCGTGGAGCTGTGCATAAAAATAAAGACCGATGTTACCCTTTGCCATATCCCGGTGATACTGCTTACCTCCAGGCAATCGGACATCGACAAGCTCAAGGGACTTGAGTCGGGTGCGGATGATTATATAGGTAAGCCGTTTGTATTACGCGAACTGCGGGCACGTATACACAATATTTTGGAAAACAGGCAAAAACTTCGCAAACACTATGCAAACGTTCCATCCTTGCAGCCTAAAGAGATTACCCTTAACAGTTATGATGAGAAGTTGCTGGGCAAGATCATGAAAGTAATTGAAGAGAATATCTCCGACCCCACATTGAGCGTAGAATTTTTAGGCAAAGAAGTAGGGCTTAGCCGCGTTCATCTCTTTAGAAAATTAAAAGCCCTTACGGGGATCACCCCCAGCGATTTCATCCGCGATGTAAGACTGAAGCGGGCAGCGCAGTTGATCCTGCAAAATAAAATGAGGATAGCGGAAGTTGCCGATCACGTAGGCTTTCAAGACTCCAACTATTTCACCAAATGTTTTCGCAAGGTGTACCAGTGTAGCCCATCGGAGTATTCGGAAAAAGTAAGTCAAGGATAGTGATTTACTGAAGGTTAACAAGTAGCAGGATTTCGAGGTTGTTTCAAATAAAACGCCCGTTATCCTCCTTTTTTTCGCAATCGTTTCCTGAAAAATGTAACCTCAATACCCTGTTTTGGTTACCTTAATTTCATCCAAACGCACTTCCTCTAATTACCTTTGCCCTCACGGAACAAACTTCAATCAATGAAACGAGAAGTATTTAAGTTCTTAAAAGTAAAGCGCAGCCAGGTATGGGAGGTCGTGTTCGGCCTCCTCCTCCTGGCCTTTATTATGATCCTCATTAAAATCCTGTAACACCTATATGAGATTCCTGAACAACGTATTCTTCGCGGTTTTTGCGGTTGCAGTAACAACTATAAATCTTTCTGCTCAAACGCCTACAGGAATTATTTACGGAAAAGTTACAGAAGCAGGGTCAACAGGAGGACTGCCTGGTGCCACTATTGTAGTTAAAGGCACTAACCTTGGCACTTCCAGCGATGTCACCGGCATCTTTATGTTCCAGAATGTGCCAACCGGCAAAATAACTATCGCGGTGAGTTTCATTGGCTACGCAACAAAGGAAATGGAGTTAAACATTGAAGCCATTGAAATGACAATGGTCACCGTAGAACTTGATTTTGATATTACCTCGCTACAGGAAGTAACGATTAAGGCTAGCCTCGAAGGCCAGCAAAAGGCTCTCAATCAACAGCTTTCTGCCGACAACATTAAGAATATTGTTTCAGGGGATTTGATCAGCCGATTCCCTGACCTGAATGTTGCCGAAGCATTGCAACGGGTGCCGGGAGTAAACATTACCCGCTCAAGGGGTGAAGGTTCAACAGTATCCATACGCGGAACGCCCGCACACTTTACTACCATCAACATAAACGGAGAGCAAATACCTTCCACCCAGGATAATGGCGCACGCAATGAATCCCTCGACCTGATTGCAGCCGATCAGCTCTCGTCCATGGAAATCACAAAAGCCATCACGCCCGATATGGATGGCGATGCCATTGGTGGAACTGTAAATCTGCGCACACCGGTTGCCAAAGACACTAAACTTTCTTTGCGGGCAGAAGCTGGAGGTGGATACAATTCCTTATCGCAAGGATTTAATGGAATCGGCAGGTTGAAAGGAGATAAGCGATTCTTTCCAACTTCGAAAATAGATAATGGCCGCCTTGGTGTTATGCTAGGTCTTAGCTATTTCGGCACCGACAATGCAGAAGATGGCTACGCGGCCGTGTGGTCGGGTTCCGGGGATACACCCATTCAACGACTGGGATTGGATACTGTTGTAATTGAAAACTACAGTATGTCCGACCTGATTAACCAGCGTAAACGATATGGTGCTACAGCAACCCTTGACTATCAGTTCGTTCCGGGTTCTTCTATTGTCTTCAATGTTATTTACAGTCGCAGGCAAGACCATGACCAACGTAACCGCCTCTTTGGTATCCTCAACGAGTCGGCAGGTATTCAATGGCAAACGTTGGACTCCCTAACAGGTGCAGAATTGCGCAGAGACATTTCTGTTAAAGATTATTACAGCGAAAACTTCTCATACAATTTACAAGGCAACCACCTGTTCAAAAAAATCAACATTGAGTGGGCATTGTTTCGCTCTCCCTCCAAACGCTTTGAAGAAAACTTCGGTGGGCGATTTGTAAGAGGTGCAGATAGCCGTATAGCCCTACGCACAAATAATGAGGATGGTATATACAATGATTTCCCGCAATTTGAATCCACCAGCGAAGGGCTTGGTTTTTATGATCCGTTCACCATCAATGCCATTGACCGCTATGAGGCCAATACTATTCTGCTAAAGGCCAGTAACAATGTTGCAAAGATAAATCTTCGGATTCCTTATAAAATAAACAGTGCTGAAGGTTTTATTAAGGGTGGATTGAAATATCGGCAGCAATTTAACAACCGCGATCAAACCAGTGTACTTTCTAATTTTTCTGATCCTAACCAGGTCTTAAACGAAAAAGCTGCCTTTGCCAGCCTAGTAAGTGATTTTGAAGACCAGGATTTCATGAATAACAAAATTCGCTTTGGCCCCAGCATTGATGAATCGAAATTCACAAACTTCTACAACAAGAACGATAAGCTTTTTGTATTGGATAATATAAGGTCATCCAGAAATTCATTGTTCGGAACGTACTCGGCATCCGAAACAATCACTTCCGGTTACCTGATGACGCGCCTACAATGGAAAAAATGGATGACGATTGTGGGGCTTCGCTATGAAGCTAATACAGTTGATTATGATGCCTTTGAGGTAAACAACGTGACAGGCACAGGAAATCCAATGAGTGATGGAACTAACTATTCTTTCCTTCTCCCCAATGTTCATGTACGCTACGCATTAACCAAACTATCCAATGTGCGTTTTGCTTTTACTCAAAGTTATGCCCGTGCTAACTTCACCGATGTAATCCCATTTCTCCAGATCGATGAGGCCGGATCAAACTTAGTGGCGGGCAATCCTGATTTGCGCCCTGCCTTTTCTACCAATATTGATTTGCTCTATGAAAAATATTTAAGCTCTATTGGTATCCTTTCGGCCGGTGTCTTTTATAAGAATATCAACGATTTCCAGTTTAACAGAAACCTTCCATTCTTACGGCCTGGTGATCCTTACTACGAACAGTTTCCCGGATACTCTTTCAGGCAGGAGCAAAATGGCGAAAATGCAATTGTGTACGGCCTCGAAGTAAATGTTCAGGCACCACTCGATTTTCTTCCAGGCTTACTAAGCGGGCTCGGTACTTATTTTAATTACACCTATACTGAATCGGATGCTTTTACCAGTGATAGAACCGATATTAACCTACCCGGTCAGGCAAAGAATACCTGGAATGCAGCACTCACATTCGATTACAAAAGATTTACCATCAAAGGCTCAGTCAATTATAACGGAAGCTTTTTGGCCGGTGTGGCAGGCGAAGCAAACAATGACATAATTCAAGTGGAGCGCACACAAGTGGATATAAATTCTTCTTTTAAAATTTCAGATCGGCTGCGTGCTTTTGCTGAATTTCTTAATGTAACCAACGAACCAAGCATTCGCTACCAAGGTATTCGCGAGCGGGTAAATCGATATAACTATTTCGGCTGGTGGAACAGGTTCGGCTTAACATTTAATTTTTAATAGGTATGCAAAAAGTACAATTGTTGATTAAAGAACTGCTTCATAGGATATTCGGCATGGCGCTCATTGTTTTCATATCCTTTTCATGCCAGCCAGACGACAATATTTTTTTTAAAGAAGGTCCTAAAATCATCGTACTCAACTCCCCTTCTGTTTTCTTGCAGGAGCAGAATTTACCGGTGACGTTAGATGTTGAGGTTAGGGCAGTTTCGGGGCTCGGCATCATACGCGTATTGAAGGAGGATGTAGAGTACGATTCTAAAACTTATACCAATGAATTACTGGCCAGCTACTCTTTTAATTATGTAGTAGAAAGCACATTGCCAGACGGCACGATCATTACATTCAAATTCATTGTTACCGACAAGGAAGGTCGTGAATCGAAACCCTTTGTAATGAAAGTAAAGGTGGGCCCGCCTTATGAAATAACCGATGCAATTGTCAATGGAGCAGCTGTGAAAAGAGTAAAAGGAAGGATCAACGATGATTTCATCTTTGAATCGACAAATAAATACTGGCTCGACAGCACCGTTTCCGTGGAAGGGAACAGAACACTCACGATTCAGGCCGGCACTACTATCTATATGAAAACATTTGCTAACGCCACCCATTCGCGTCTTGTTATCACACAGGGAAGCAAGATCATAGCAGTAGGCACCAAAGACAAGCCCATTGTTTTTACCAGCGATAGGGTGCTTACTAACACAGCAGCCGAAGCCGATTGGGGAGGCATTTATTTATACGGACAGGCCACCACCAACCAGGCCACCATCGTGCTGGAAGACGGCTTCAAATATGGTGGCTCAAATCTGAACGATAATTCGGGTACACTTAAATATGTGCGAAACGAATACGCAGGAAAAAACGGAGTAGATGCGTTTATGCTCCTCGGCCTTGGTGAGGCTACTCAACTTGATTTTATACAAGTGTACCGATGCTACGACCAGGCTTTCCGTTTTAAAGGAGGAAGAGTCAATGTGAAGCATCTTATTTGCACAGGGCATTCCGGCTATGGTTTCTGGGCCGAGCACGGCTGGCGTGGCAAGGGTCAGTTCTGGATTTTTGAAACCGATGTGGCCGCCACCATTGCCC
>JAYVAI010000186.1:0-12046 GCA_043751075.1 Cyclobacteriaceae bacterium
GTTCTGGAATTACCGCAAGATGAACCACCCTATGGAACTGGAAATGAAAATGACAGGCATGATTGGCGCCCATCAGCTATCGCCCGATGCGGGGGCACATCTTTACAGAATCATCCAGGAGGCGGTTCAAAATTCCATCAAGCACAGCGGGGCCACGCGGTTGGAGGTGTCCATACTTAAAGGCCAGGGCTTTGTTAAGGTGAGCATCACCGACAACGGAAAGGGATTTCAATTGCCCCGGGAAAAAAGCCAGGATCACTTTGGTTTGAGCAATATGCAACGCAGGGCGGAGATGATCGGAGCCACTTACCATTTAAAAACCACACCGGGCGAAGGCACTGTGATTTCAATTAAACTGGCTGATTAGTTCTGCGGCCCATCAAACCATTGTTTATAGTTTTTTGTAACTCCAGCCATTCGATATTCTGAATTTCTTAAATCAAATTTGAATTATAATTACCGATTACCGATTACCGATTACTGATTACCGATTACTGATTACCGATCACCACCCACCCCTTCACAGCCACCCCCTGGTTTTATTCAGCGCTTCCACTTTGTTTTTCACATGCAGCTTTTTAAAAATGTTCGACATGTGCTTCTTCACCGTTTCGTTGCTCACAAAAAGTTTGTCGGCCATGAACTCATAGGTGTATCCCTTGGCCACTAAGCGCAGCACTTCCAGTTCACGTTCGGTGAGATGAAGTGAATCCGGATGTTTTTGATTTTTTATGTCGGCAGCACCGGTCAAAAAATGTATCGCCTTCAAGGCAATGCCTGGCGACATGAGCGCACCGCCCTCATAAACATCAACAATGGTTTTATGGATGAAGGCCGGCTTTTCATTTTTAAGCAGATAGCCAACCGCGCCCGATTTAAATGCTTCGAAAACATAATTGTCGTCTTCGGCAACGGTGAACATGATTGTTTTTATTTCAGGATATTTTTCGTGCAGCATACGGGTTACAATTATCCCCTCATCAGCCATGCTCATGGAAATGTCCATCACCACAATATCGGGCAAGGCCGTGGCTGCGGCCAGGTTTGCCACAAACGTAAATCCGCTCGGGCTCACGCTGATGCACTCGATGTCAGTAAAAATTTCCAACTCTTGCTTCAGCGAGTTGGCCAGCACCTGGTCATCGTCAACTATGGCTATGCGGATGGGCATGATGATTTCAGATTTTTGTCCCGATACTTCGGGATCAGATTTCAGATTTTTGTCCCGATACTTCGGGATTCGATTTACGATTTTCCATTGCCCGTTGCAATTACCCGAAAGGGTAGTTTTTATTAAATGGCTTCCAGGCTACTCGAAGCTCGTGGCTCATAGCTCGTTGCTCGTAGCTGACTTTATTGTCCAAAGAGTTTGGCAATTGTTTTCATCGGCAAAAACATCCGTCCGCTATCGGGTAGTTTGATGAAACCGTATTTGAAATAAAAGTCAGTGGCTTCCTTGTCCAAAGGGTCAACCACTACGGCTATTGATCCAATGGAGTTGGTTGTAACATCCAAGCTCCGCTTCAGGGCATCCAACAGCAATAACTCCCCCAGGCCCAAGCGCATAAAATTTTTGTCAATGGCAAGCCGCCCCAGCAGGGTAGTGGGCAGGTTAGTGTATGACTTGGGCATCTTGTTCATGATTTCCGTTGGCACGGACTCCCGCGGAATGCTATTATTTGACAGCGAGTAATACCCTTTGATGGTTGTTTTTTCGTGTAGCAGCACAAAAACCGCACATAATTTTCTTTTGATATCCTGACCGGCTTGCTTATGCAAGTAGTCATCGAGCATATTCTTTCCACAAGAAAATCCCGCTTTATTGAAAGACGGGTGAAGGACCACTGTGATATAACTCATTTATCGGAATTCACAATTTTGTATCGCTTGGCAGCGGCCGCCAACTTTTTATTTGGCCTGGGTGAATGAATGATTGAATGAAAGAAAATTTCCCTGTCCTTTTCGGAAGCCAGCAGCATTTTATGTTTTTCGATAATGGCTTTGGCCCTCTCCTGGACGGACGAAACAACAAACTCGGTCAATGTGCGAAACCCCCCAATACGTGCGGCATATTCAAACAGTTCTTTTTGCGATTTTGATAGTTTCGTGTCGAACCTGGCCGTGGCGGGCATTTTGATTTGATTTTCCATAACCTTATATTTTTTTGGGCAAGATACGGAGGATATACGTACATCGTGTTTTTGTACGGAATAAAACTGTATGTTAATGACGGCAGGCTGTTGTGGCATCCAGCAGCCTGAAGCCTAATTTCAGCATTACCCTTTTTCGGTATTTTCATTTGTTCGTGCCCGCGTGATGGCCTGATGGCCAATGGATTACAGGCACCAAAAGCAATATACCTCTTTAGAGGTATTGCCGATGGGTAAACTACGAACCAATTTTAGTATGTCTAAAACAACTGGCTTTATGAAAACAATACACCCTCCCCTCACCCCCCTCTTTTTGTGGTTTGCCTGGTTACGCAAATGCAAACCACTTTGGCCTTGTTCAGAGCATCCGCCAGACTAAAAGGTTTGGCAGTATGGCTCGGTCATCGCATAGTCCGGTGATAAGCCCGCGGTGAATGGAGAGAAGCCAAACACCTCAGAAATTATAGTATTGACAATTTTCTATGGTTAAACTTTAATCCCCAAATTTTATGAGACAAAAACTAAATGATATTCTAAACACTTGTGATCAGATCCAATTTAAGGATGGGAAAAGGCAATCTTCTAAAGTTGAGTGCAAAGCACTTTCGGTTACAATTTTTAAACCGATGTTCGTTGGTTTGGCATTGTCCATTATTTTATTATTTCACCAAGTCGGTTTTGGTCAGTCAACTGATGGTGAGGGTTGGTCAATAATTAGGCAATCAGAAAATCTTATTATATCCTACAAACTAACGGATTGCTCAAACGGAACAAACCTCTTACTACTTAAAGTTGAGAACAAAAGCACTAATGATGTATCGTTAACCTTCCAAATAGCTTTAATGGATAACACTGGTGAAGAACTTGGAAACTTTAAGTTCAATCAAGTAAAAGTTGCCATGTATCAAAAGGTAGAAGGCTCGTGCCTTGAAATGGGTTCCAATGACTTGGTCCGTTTGTTAGGATTCAAACCTAGCGACCCTCAAGTATTAATTACAATTGAGTAAGGCTAACAACTAAACATTAAGCATCATGAAAAATCCATATAAAGATTACAGCCCAGCGATAAACGAAATCAAACTTAGGAACGGCATTAAATATCTTGCTGTTCTATTTTTTTTAAGTTTGATTATCACCGCTTGGGGCCAAGATATAAATATTGTCCCCACTTCACCTACAGCAGTTCAGAACTGTATCCCGTTTGGTAACAACACAAGTTATGGTTTCACAGGCTTTGTTTATCGGAATATTCCAGCTTTTGAATTGCGTCCTGGCGATAGAATTTCATTCGACTTAGGAAGCCTAAACGATGTTGACATACGCAGGAACATTTATTTTGCCCAGGCCAACACCAATCCGGTAACCTATGCTGGAGGAAGCCAGGGTGTTAGGGCGTTGTCGTGGATCAAGGTGGTAAATGAAAGCCAGGTGCCGTTAAATCCGCGAGGCAATACGGTGATGGGCGATTATGAATTGACCTACACGGCCGAGTTTCCATTTTCTTTTTTGGGAGGCGGATTTATCATCGGGTTTGGTGCAACACCGCCTGGCACTTATTCAGATTTTAACTGCGAACAAGTGCTTACAGCCACCAATTCAGCTGATGCCAGCAATCTTTTTTATTCCAGGTTTTACTCAAGGTCTGACCAAACTTACGACATCTTGGATGCTGGGAGTCAAGATAACGGTGCTTTGGGTGGTGTTCAAATCAGAAAAGTTCAGCAGCTCCCACCAACCATTGCCTCCTTCTCACCCCAATCCGGCCTTGTTGGAACTTCCGTAACCATCACAGGTACGAACTTCAGTTCCAATTCCGCAAACAACATAGTTTACTTCGGAGCCACTAAGGCAACGGTTACCGCAGCAACAGCAACACAGCTAACGGTTACGGTTCCGGTTGGGGCTACCTATATGCCCATATCAGTTTTGGTAAATGGATTGATTGCCTACTCTCAAAAACCGTTTATAATAACATTTCCGAACAATAACCTTATTGATGCTAATTCATTTGGCCCACGTATCAATTATGCAACAGGTAATTATCCAAACAAGCTAACGGCATTTGATTTAGATGATGATGGTAAATTGGATATTGTGACAACAAATACAAATGGGAATTCTATCTCCATTCACCATAATATTTCTTCAAATAACATTGCAACAAACAGTTTTGAAACCCGAATTGATTTGCCCGTTGGTCAACAACCTTTTGATGTAGAAATAGGTGATCTGGATAATGATGGGAAACTTGATATTGTTATCACCAATGAGGGTTCGAATACGATCACTGTTTATAAAAATAATAATCTGCAAGGCTCCTTAAATGGTGCCAATTTCTCACGGACCGACTTTAGCAGCGGACCTGGCTCTCGCGGCCTCGCTATAAACGATTTGGATAGAGATGGCAAAAACGATATTATCATTTCAACGGGTGGTCTATATGGTATAGCCATCTTAAAAAACATGGGTACCCAGGGAGCGATAACTGGTGGATCATTCGTGCTTACGGCTAATTTAATCACTGGAAATGGAACACAGGACGTTAAGGTTTCTGATATAGACGGTGATGGGAAATTTGACATATTAGTAGCTAACGGTAATCGGGTGGCTGTTTTTAAAAATAATTCTAGTCCTGGAAACATTAGTAGCAGTTCATTCGGAAATGCCGTACAATTTTCTCAAGCAACCGCAGGCGTGGTAGCTATTTGGGAAATTGGGGTGGGTGATTTGGATGGCGATGGAAAAGATGAATTGGTGACTACGAATTGGGGAACATTTGATATTTCGGTGTATAGAAATATTGCTACCAGCGGAGTTATTGACTTAAATTCTTTTGCTGCACCGATCAAATATTTTACTGGCAATTATGGTCTTGGATTGACCATTGGGGATGTTTCTGGTGATGGAAAACCTGACATCGTTACGGCCAACTCCAATGGCAATAACCTTTCTGTATTTCAGAATAAGATTGCTAACAATTTAGATAATACCTCTTTAGTAGCTGTGAATTTTAGTGCCGGCATTTCACCAAGTTCTGTTGTCATTGCCGACATAAATGGTGACGGCAAATCAGAACTGTCAGCCATTAACAGGATAGACAATAATTTTTCCGTATATCAAAATCAAGTTTTAAATAAAACAAACCAAACCATCACGTTCAATGCCCTGCCCGCCAAAACTTATGGCGCTGCCCCGTTTAATCTAATAGCCACCGCCACTTCAAGCCTTCCAATAACCTACACCAGCAGTGATACCACCGTTGCCAAAGTGAATGGCAGTACGGTCACCATTCTAAAAGCAGACACAACCATTATCACGGCAAGCCAGGCAGGAGATGACAATTACCTCGCGGCAGCAGATGTGCAACAAATTTTAATAGTGAACAAGGCAAGTCAGAGCATTACGTTCGCTGCATTGGCTTCCAAAAAAGTTGGAGACGCCCCATTTATTTTAACGGCCTCTGCAAGCTCAGGGCTACCGGTAAGCTACACCAGCAGTAGTAATGTTGCCGTGGTGAGTGATAGCACGGTTACTATTTTATCGGCAGGCTCAACCATAATCACAGCAATCCAAAGCGGAAATGTTAATTATCTCGCAGCAGAAAATGTACAGCAAACTTTGGTTATCACTAACCCGGTCAGTCCCGCAGACTCCTTAGCTTTGGTTACATTTTATAATTCAACGCTTGGCGCTGGCTGGACCAAAACCAATTGGCTTACCGGGCCGGTAAACACATGGTATGGAATTACCTTGAGACAGGGAAGGGTTTTCCAAATCAATTTACCGTTTAATAATGTTCGGGGAGCTATTCCGGATGTTTCAGCATTAACGGGGCTTACGCACCTCGACATTTCAAACAATGGTTTCCTGACAGGCACGTTCCCAACTTCGATTGCCGGGTTACCCCAACTCGAAACATTGTTGATGCAGGGTTGTAATTTTAATGCTTTACCTCCCAGTTCGGCTTGGGCGTCACAAAAATTAATTATTGACCTTAACAACAACAGCTTTGACTTTGGCGACCTTGAACCATTAACCAGTCTGCATTTCACGATTACTAACAAAGGTCAGCGCCCGTTTCAGCTTTATCAAACCATTGTATCCCAACAGCTGAAATTATTGGTGGACGATCCGTTTTCTATTACACCAATAGTTGGTGGCGCGCAAAATAATTATCAATGGTATTTCGGTGACCCACAAAAACTTTTGCCAATAGCGGGGGCAACCTCTCTTACATTAAATTTAGGTGCGATGGATTTAAGTAAGGCCGGAATTTATCAATTGCAGGTAACCAATGCATTGGTGACGGGCGTCACACTCAGTAGTGCTACCCTAAATATTCAGGTATTTCCCATAGCAGAATCGAGGTTTAGGTTGGCCAGGGAAACGGTTGTGGTAAATGATGTTCAAGCCAACTCCAATGGCGGCTATTGGGCAGATTATGATCAGGATGGGGATCAGGATTTATTGGTGAGCAATTCATTCACTACAACGCCAAACTTCCTGTATGAAAATCTGGGGGGCAGTTTCCAGAAAATCACCAATGGCGATATCGTCAACATCCCCGAAGGGCCCCGTTACGCCAGTTGGGGCGATTACAACAACGATGGATACCCGGATGTTTTTGTGGGCGAGTATTCTACAGGCACAAATCCCACGGCAGACGATAACGTAAGCAGCCTATACAAGAACAATAGGGATAAAACTTTCACGCGCATCCCCTTCAACCACAAAGCCGATGGAGGCATTTGGGTGGATTATGATAACGATGGGGACTTGGACCTTTCCATTAATAGCACCAACGCAGTAAACGCTGGAAACATGATGTACCGGAACAATGGAGACGAAACTTTTGAGCTGCTGCCTAATTTCTTTCCTTTTTCCAGTACCTGGTATGCGGGCTGGGTAGATGTTGATAATGATGGCGACATGGATTACAACATAACATCGCCTACTAATCAAATCAAAATTTACAGAAATAATGGAAGTGGAGTTTTTGCTGAAGAGACCCTTCCCGTGGCCTATGGCTTTAATCATCGAGGCTCTTCATGGGCCGATATAGATGGCGATGGCGATATGGATTTATTTGCCATGAACACAGCTGCGGTGGCAGGTGCTGAAAGTCAATTTTATATAAATGACGGAACAGGTCATTTTACAATTGTGCGGGCTTCGGAACGTCTTGGTGTACCGGGTTTTGGTGGACGGGGAAGTTCTTTTGGCGACCTTGACAAGGATGGTGATTTGGACTTAGTCATGATCCATCGGCCTACCACTACTTCAGCCGATCCATTAACACAATTATTCCTGAACAATGGAAACGGTTTCTTCACTGCTGTACCTCTGACCGAGCAATCTTTTGGATTTGCCGATGCCTTCTCTGGCGTGTCGTTGGCCGATTACAACAATGATGGCACCCTCGACATTTTTATTGGAAGCTTTGAGCCCGGAAGGCCTAATTATTTGTATCGCAATGAACCCTATTATGGTGTCTATAATTACAATGTTAGGCTGAGGTTGGTTGGTTCAGTTTCAAATAAGTCAGCCATAGGTGCAAGGGTTAATGTGTATGCCGGTGGCAAACTCACCTCACATCAGGTAATGACTGCCTCGGGATTATCCGGCCAAAATAGTTCTATCATTAATTCAGGACTGGGCCAGAGCAGGTATCAAGCCGATTCAGTTGTTATCTATTGGCCTTCGGGCATCGTTCAGAAGCGATATAATGTTTGGCAGGGAACAATCCACACCATTGTTGAACAGCGGTTGGAGGATGAGCCGCGCTTAAAAGTTCTCTTAGATAATCAGTCAGTAGTTCGAATTGACTCCATGTACATGGGTGAGGCATTCCTCGGAGATACAATTACTAGGGAGGTCACGCTTAAAAATATAGGTGGATCGCCATTAACCTACACCTCTCATCACAATGTGTACTTAGATAAATTAGGGAGAACTGCCGAATTTAATATACTGAATCTTCCCAAAGGATCTACTATTAATATGGGTGATTCTATTCGCTTTCAAGTGACGTTCTCACCTACAACTAAAGGTATTATTGATTTTGGGTTTGCAGTTGAAACGAATGATCCCCAACAATTTTGGGCGTTCTTTGATTTCCGGGCAGAGGGCAAGCAACCCGCACCCATTTTGTTTGGCTCCAATCCGCGCGAAGGGTTTGAGGGGGACCGCGTAATCCTGGATGGGCTTTACCTGAAGGATGACTCCACAAAAGTTTACTTTGGCAATGTGCTTTATGTTGCCAGCATGCAACTTAAGCCAATGGTTGTGTCTGCTGATATTGGTAGAGAAGAAATAGCGATACCAGTTGATGAATCACGAATAGATACCGATACCGATCGCGATGGAATTCCCGATATCAAAGATGACGATGATGACGGAGATGGGATTTTGGATGTGAAGGATAATTGTTCATTGATTATTAATAAGGACCAAAGAAACAGCGATGGAGACGATTTTGGTGATGTTTGCGATTGCCAGCCGCTTGATAGTTTAATCTGGTGCCCCAACAAAATATTTTACTCAACCCTCAGTGTGCTCGTTCCACGCGGTGCCCAAACAGGGCCTATCAGGGTGGTTACTTCAGGAGGGCAAGATTCAACAGATTTTAATTTTATAGTGCTCCACAGGCCTAAGGTCAATTCCACCTTACAATCTGTGGTGTTTGATGAAAGCCAGGGGGCAACTATAACATTTACGCCTGGCGATGGCCAATACCGTTTATTGGTTTATCAGCCAGATTCTGTTGTTAATCTAGTTCCCCAAGATGGACAGAGCTACGGTGGGCTCAGTGCTTCGGGATTGATGGGAGCCATCAGCAGCGGTAGTACATTTTACATCCCGGGATTGGAGATTGGAAGAACTTATCACTTTAAAGTTTTTGAGGTGAGCGGGAACAATGGCGCACAACAATACCTGACCGACAGTGTGGCACCCTACTCGTTTAAAGTTCCGCCTCCAATAATTGCGCCCACCATCGCAGCATCAAACATTATCTTCTCCAATGTTACCACCACATCCATGCAGGTGAATTTTGCATCGGGCGATGGCGGGCAGCGGTTGGCGGTGATGAATGCGGGAAGCCCTCCGGCCTTTATCCCAACTGACGATGTATTTTACTCGGGCGATCTGGGCAATGGTGAGCAAGCGGTTTACAATGGCTCCGACAGCACCTTCAATGTAACGGGATTGAATTCAGGAACACTTTATTACTTCACCATTTTCGAATTCAACACCGACAGCACCTACACGCGATACCTGACAGCAGGCGCGCCATTGGCCAGCCAGCATACCCTGACGGAACAGACCATTTTGTTTGATTCGCTGCAAGCCAAAACGTTTGGTGATTCTACTTTCTACCTAACTGCCTCTGCCAGTTCCAGCCTCCAAGTGAGCTACTCCAGTAGCGATGTATCGGTTGCTACCGTAAGCGACAGTACGGTAACAATTTTGAAAGCGGGATCAACCGTTATCACGGCCAGTCAGGCGGGAGATGATTTCCATGCAGCGGCTCCTGATGTGCAGCAAACTTTGGTTGTCAATAAAGCAAGCCAAACCATTTTGTTTGATTCGCTGCAATCCAAAACTTATGGAGATTCAATTTTTTACCTGACGGCCACTTCAAGTGTTGGCCTTCCCGTCAGCTTCGCCAGCAGCGATGAATCAGTGGCAGCAATAAGCGGAAATGCGGTAACCATTTTATCAGGCGGCACAACGGTGATAACGGCTACGCAGGATGGAGACGATTATTACCTTGGAACACCCGTTGTTGAGCAAACACTAACTGTTAATCCAACTACCCAAACCATCACGTTTGATTCCCTCGCAACCAAAACTTATGGTGATGCCCCGTTTGATTTAACAGGCATTACCACATCAGGGTTGGCAATAACCTACACCAGCAGCGGCCCAGCAGTGGCAGCCATCAGTGGCAGCACGGTAACCATTCTTCAAGCGGGCACTGCGGTAATCACCGCCAGCCAAAGCGGCAATGCCAGCTACTTGACAGCAGCAGATGTTCAACAAACATTGACAGTGAACAAGGCCACTCAGGTCATCACGTTCAATGCGCTTCCGGTTAAAGTATTGGGCGATCTGCCTTTTGATCTGACGGCCACATCAACATCGGGCCTGCCGATTTCTTATGCCAGCAGCGATCCGTTGATTGCTTCCGTTAGCGGCAGAACGGTAACCATGTTAAATGCAGGCACTATCGTGATCACAGCCAAGCAGCCGGGGAACATTAACTATCTGGCAGCCGACAGTGTTCAGCAGACATTAACGGTTGTCAAACCTTCTTATGTAACCAACCCGGGTGATGGGACCGGTGATCATCCCATTGCACTCAAGGTTACAGCTGCGGCCCAAGGTGGGGCAACCACTTTCACCATCGAACTTAGCCCTGATGCCAATTTCAATAGCGGGGTGATCAGTAAATCCGGTTTGCGCACACAGGATTTTTCGCTCTCCTATAACACGGTGTATTATGCACGGGTAAAGACCGACTTGTCTCCTTATGGCAAGAGAACATCGTTCAAAACTGTCGATCCATTGAGCTTGACATATGTAATGACGTGGAAAAATGGAGGTACCAATACCGTTCCCAGTGCCACCGTAACGGCCAACCCTGTTCCCGGTGCCACGCGCTATACCATTGAGTTGAGTACCAACATCAATTTCCCGGCTGGATCCATGAGCGCTACTGCTTCGACCAATATTATGTCATTCAGCGGATTGGTCCCTGGCACTCTATATCACACGAGGGTGCAAACGGACGTGGTTCCCGGCCAATGGGGCGCCATTAAAAGTTTCACGTCCAAAGGCAAAGCTCCGACTGCACGGGCAACAGCCGATGTAATTTTGGAAGAGGATATCCTTGCCCCCGGTCCTTTGTATGCTCGGGCCTATCCCAACCCTTTCCAAAACAAATTGGTTGTGTCCATCCGAACCATGGAAACCGAATCCATCACGGTTCATCTCTTTGATCTCAATGGCAGAGAAGCAGTCCGATATGAAGGCAAGACCAACAGTTTGATTGAACTGGAGACGGGCGGAATGGCTTCGGGGATGTATGTGATGAAGGTAACTACTACAGAAGGTATGGTAGTGAAGAAGGTGATCCGGGAATAGAGTAAAATGGTTTGATTGGTTGGTTTGAATTGAAAATGGCACCGGGTCTGGTGCCATTTTCATTTTATTGTATCCTCCTTTACGGATCAATCCGCACCATCGCCCAGAGCAAACGTAATAGTGTACCCACAAATGGCCGCCCCATGCGCCTTGCCAATTTCGAGATCGGCTCGGTAGTGAATGCCCCCATAAAGCCTGGAAATGGAAGCCTCATCTTTGTACGCACTAAACACATTGGCTTCCGATGAAAACAAATAAGAAAGCACCATTGCTGCCGCTGCCGAAAAAGTTTTAGGTGTCTGACACCTGTAATTTATAGCAAGTTGTTCACCGCAGCAAAGTTGAGCAACTCAATGGAGCTTTGAACGCCTGTTTTCTCCAGCATATTTTGGCGGTGTGTTTTTATGGTGTGCACACTGAGATACAACCGGTCGGCAATTTCCTGGCTGGTGAAGCCCCCTTTTATCAGCGACAATACTTTTAGTTCGGAGGGGGAAAGCAGCTCCACGGTTTTTCGCCATAGCCCCATGTCGGAGGGGATACGCTTTACTTCGGCAGGGTCCGATGAATCAATAATAAAATGACGGCATGCAGCCACCGGGTTGAAGTGCGAAATATCCTGTATGAGATCGAATTGGAACACGGCCTTTCCGTTGGCATCCATCTTGAGCGTGGCTGCCTGGTGCAGGGCATGAAAGGTAGAGTTGTCTTTGCGGTGAAAGGAATAGGAATACGATGCTTTTATAAAC
>JAYVAI010000187.1:0-4395 GCA_043751075.1 Cyclobacteriaceae bacterium
CAAGATCAACCGAGTGTGGACAAAGATGGAAATGAAACCACCGTGTCGGGAAAAGGAAGGCACGACCCCTGCGTGGTGCCGCGGGCCGTGCCTATTGTAGAAGCGATGGCCGCGCTGGTGGTTGCTGATTTTTTGTTGAGGGCGAGGACAAGCAAACTGCAATGATTGACTAAAAATCTGTAACTTGGATTATAAAATTATAACACTTATGGAGACTATTGAATTGAAATCAAACATTCATAAAATTGTTGACGGAATACAAAACGAACAATTATTAAAGACCATTTATGATTTTCTAAAAGTACGGGAGACGAATAAACCGGGGAACCTCTGGAGTTCGTTGAGTGAAGATCAAAAAAATGAAATTTTTCTGGCCTATGATGAGTCAGAAGACGAAAACAATTTAGTCGATAGGGAAAAAGTATTTAAGCGAACTAAATGAGAATTTCCCTAACCAAGCGGGCTGAGAAAAGCTATCGCTCAATTAAGGACTACATAACAAATAAATGGGGAGAAAGAGTAGCCGATGCCTTTGAACAAAAGATATCTGATTTCTTAGATTTACTGGAGGACTTTCCTGAAATAGGAGTTGTTGAGGTACCTGAGAAAAAAATTCGTTCGTTCCAACTCACCAAAAAGACTAGGATTTTTTATCGAATAAAAGGGGAAAAAATAATAATCCTTGTTTTCTTTGACGTTAGACAAGACCCAAAGAAAAAACCCCGGTAAACCCTCACCTAAAGTCTTTTATTCAAACCCATCCAACATGGAACTTCCCACCCCTCCCAAAAAAAGCAAACTCACCCTCTACATCATCATCGCTTTGTTTGCAGGCATCGCCATGGGGTTTGTGCTCAACAAAAATTATCTCAACGAAGAAAATAAATCACTCTATTCCGTTCAGGTTTCTATCGATCAGCTAAGTGAAGAACTGCGCCTCAGTTCCGACAGCACCGTGCGACAGCAATTGATAGAACAGAAAAAAACCTTCAACAAAGAAAGGACCGCCATCCTGTCTGCCCGCGACAAAAAAGTAGAACCCTTTTCCATCCTGGCTGATATTTTTCTGCGGCTCATCAAAATGATTGTCGCACCTCTGGTGTTCACCACGCTCGTAGTGGGTGTTGCTAAACTGGGCGACATAAGTTCGGTAGGCCGCATTGGCGGCAAAACGTTGCTTTGGTTTATCGGTGCTTCACTAACCAGTCTTTTACTGGGCATGATCTTAGTAAATCTTTTTGAACCTGGCATCGCCATGAAATTGCCTGTGCCCGATGTGAGTGAAGACACAGGCATTTTAAAAGGCTCATTATCATTAAAAGAATTTTTATATCACATCTTTCCTGCCAGCGTAATTGATGCGATGGCCAAAAATGAGATCCTTCAAATCGTTGTCTTCTCTTTATTCTTTGGCGTGGCCACTGCGGCCATTGGCGAACAAGGAAAAGTTGTGATCAATTTTATGGATGCCACCGCTCATGTGATTTTGAAAGTGACCGGCTATGTGATGAACGTGGCCCCCGTGGCAGTGTTTGGCGCCATGGCAGCCATCATTGCAAAGCAAGGGCTGGGAATATTAACTACCTACTCCATTTTCATTGGTGAGTTTTATTTTGGATTGCTCCTGTTGTGGGTGATACTCATGTTGGCCGGTTCGATAGTGATTGGCAAACGGATCGTTGAACTGATCAAAATAGTGAAGGAACCAATCCTACTTGCCTTTAGCACTTCAAGCAGCGAGGCGGCTTTTCCCAAAACCATGGAGCTATTGCAGAAATTTGGTTGCAAGGACAAAATCGTAAGTTTCGTATTGCCGCTCGGTTATTCGTTCAACTTAGACGGAAGCATGATGTACATGACGTTTGCTTCGCTGTTCATTGCGCAATCATACGGAATTGAACTTCCTATCGCCACACAAATTTCCATGCTATTAGTGTTGATGCTCACCAGCAAAGGGATTGCCGGTGTGCCGCGGGCCTCGTTGGTTGTTATCGCAGGCACACTTGCCACCTTTGATATTCCCGAAGCGGGCTTAGCTCTCTTGTTAGGCATTGATCCGCTATTGGATATGGGCCGCAGTGCAACCAATGTAGTGGGAAACAGTATTGCAACCGCTGTGGTGAGCAAATGGGAAAACTCGCTGGAGAAACCAGATACCGAAATTTGAAAGGCTTATATAGTGGCGCTGACTTATTTACTCTTACAAATAATCGTTCAGGCCATTCAACACCTTCGTTAGGTAAGCGAGCCGATTGAACGGTGCGCGTGAGCCTTCTCCAATATCTTTTCGTAATAGCGTTCGTACAGGGGCAATATGTTGGTGATGTCAAATTCTTTTGCGCGGGCCAACGCATTTTTTTTGAAGGTTGGCAAATTGTGTTTATCCAAAATAAAAAGAGCATGGCGTGTCATGTCTTCCACATCGCCCACGTTGCTCATAAATCCCGTCACGCCATGCACTTGCAATTCGGGCAAGCCGCCTGTGTTGGTGGAGATCACCGGCACTTCGCAGGCCATTGCCTCCAGGGCAGCCAATCCAAAACTTTCTTTTTCCGAAGGCATCAGGAAAAGATCGGCCACCGATAATACTTCTTCCACAGCTTCCTGCTTGCCCAGAAAACGAACGGCATCACCAATGGCCAAATCGCGTGTCATCGTTTCGGCCATGCTGCGCTCTGGCCCGTCTCCAATCATCAATAGCTTGGCTGGTATTTCTTGCTGGATGTTATAAAATACTTTGATCACATCTTCCACACGCTTCACTTTTCTAAAGTTGGATGTGTGCACGATCAGCGCTTCGCCATTGGGGCAAATTGCTTTTTTGAAGTGATCCTTCTTTTGTTTCTTAAATTTTTCGAGGTCAATAAAGTTTGGGATCACTTCTATTTCATTCGTTATTTTAAAGAAGTGGTATGTTTCTTTTTTCAAATCCTCCGATACCGAGGTAACGCCATCCGATTGGTTGATGCTAAACGTAACCACCGGCTCATACGAAGAATCCTTCCCCACCAGTGTAATATCGGTGCCGTGCAGCGTGGTGACAACCGGCATATAAATGCCGTGGGTTTTTAAAATTTGCTTGGCCATATACGCAGCCGAGGCATGCGGGATGGCATAGTGCACGTGCAACAAATCCAATTTTTCATTGCGCGCCACGCTTACCATTTTGCTGGCCAAGGCCAGTTCATAAGGAGGGTATTCGAACAACGGATAGGAGCGGAATTCCACTTCGTGATAAAACAGGTTTTCGTTCAGGAAGTCGAGCCGGCTGGGTTGGCTATAGGTAATGAAATGAACCTGATGGCCTTCTTTGGCAAGGGCCTTTCCCAGTTCGGTAGCCACCACGCCACTACCGCCAAACGTTGGGTAACATACAATTCCTATTTTCATCAATTTCAATTTTTTGTGGTTTTACACTTTACTTAAACCTGATTTTTACTGTTTTAGTTTCTGACTTAATAAATGATGTCAAGCACTTCGTGCTGGTGTGAAACTTCGTGCCTTTGTGGCTCAATTTTGTGCACCTCACTTTGCCACGAAGACACTAAGGCACAAAGAAAGTGTGTCGAAGCACCCCGGTGCGCAGGCACAAAGAAAAAACATTGAAATTCGTTTTATGCGTAACATCAGCTAATAAACAGTTGCAGTCAAAATTGTCAACTGCTAATTTAGCAATTGTCAATTTTTGTCAATACTGCCTGTAATCAAATATCGCTTTATAAATCACTTCCTGAATACGTGGACGGATATTGGCGTTTAATAGTTTATTGTTGTTCATGTCGGGGTGCACCCGGTTGGAAAGATAAATAAACACAAGATTAAACTCCGGGTCCACCCAAATGCACGTGCCCGTGAAGCCCGTGTGGCCAAATGTTTTTCCCGATGCCAACAAAGTTGTTGGTCCGTTCCAATCGCTGGGCGTGGGCTTGTCCCAGCCGAGGCCACGCCTGCTTGGCCCATATTGTTTCGAGGCAAAGTACTCTATCGTTTCAGGTTTATAGTATTGATGGCCACCGTAGCTTCCCCGTTGCAGCAACATCTGACCCAACTTCGCCAAGTCGTTTGCAGTGCCAAATAAACCAGCATGGCCCGCAATGCCACCGTGCATGGCCGCACCCTGATCGTGCACATAGCCCGTCAATAATTTTTTTCTAAACAAGGTGTCGTATTCCGTGGGGGCAATAAGATGGTCTGGAAATTTTCGCAGCGGCAGGTAGCCCAGGGCATAGGCACCCAGCGGTTCATATAAATTTTGATCTAGAAAATCTTCTATGGGTTGGTTAAGGATTTTCTCGGCCAAGTGTTGAAGCATATAAAAGCCCATATCGCTGTAGCGGTAATCGAAGGTGGTGCGTGGTGGCTTTTCGCGCACTTTGGCTTTGATGATCCAACTCC